>JAPOPJ010000053.1 GCA_026712925.1 Nitrososphaerota archaeon | reverse complement strand
TTTTATCTTGCGTGTAATCTGAGTTGATTTGAATCTCTAAATTTTTTTCCACTATTTCAATGGTGGTGAACATGGACTCATTTAGAGTTTCAGTTTTGCGCAAAAATTCATATTCCCATTTTGCAATCTGATCCTGATAATAAGAGTCATGTTTTAGAATCCTAGCTCCATGTGCAAACGTAACCCATATTTCCTTGGAGTATCCATTTAAATTTTTCAACGCAATTGCATATTTTGAATTTTTCTTGTTTTTATATTCGAATGTTTTTTTAATCACATCCTCAAATTTCAGAAATAATATTTTAAAATCAGAAAAAGTCGGGGTTAAGGGAATTGAAAGTACAGATCGTCCCAATTCTAAAATAAGACTCTCTTCAGTAATGTGGTTGTCTAAATTGTTGGTGGTACGATACTTGCAATATGATTCAAAATGAGTCAAAAATTGTGCCTTGTAATTGGGATAGAACAAAATTGGTGAATCATCATATACATCACGAACCAAATACAAGTTTGAAAATCCCCCAATGCCGCTTACATTAGAAGATATGACATTGCGTATTTTATCAAAGTTGTTTTCTTGATGGTCAAAGAATCTCTTATGCTGCAAGTTTGTATTGTATGTGTACAATTCGTATTTTCCATCATTTAAGAGTATGATTTTTTCTTTCTTCATCTGTCTGATGGTGTGATCTATTGTTTCTGAAAATGGTCCATCCAAGTACCAATAAAACGGAATAGTCGATTTTACAGGATTGTCTTCGGGAAGTGATTTTCCCACATTAAATAATATTTTATGGATTGTCTTTTTTGGAATTTTGTGCTGTGATTTCTTTGTCCTAAAATTATCAAAAATGAGTCGTATCATTTCTTTAATTACTGAAATATCGTATTCTTGCAATTTCTTATTCAATTACTTGTGAACTCCTGTAAAGAATGCGTTGTGTGCTTGACATATGCAATTTCAGCTAATAGTGTTAATTATTACAAAGTTATAATTGTTTGGGTTTTCCACAAATTTGAGGCTTTTGTTAATCCGTCCATCTGATATTATATTGTCTGTCTTTGATGATATAATTGAGACGAGTGGGTGTCTAGTACCTGTAGACTTGGTTTTGACATGTTAGAGTATCTGATCGTATTGACACTATGGACATGTTGATAATTTACTAAAAATCTCAAATTCATGTAAGAATCCATCGTAAAGTGAATTAACAAATCTGTATACATGATGCTGGCAGAGTTTGCAGTATGGGGGGAGGTGGGTGTGTTGATAACTAAATGAGGGAAATTGTATGGAAATCGTGTAAAATTACTTTTTTTCACAGATCAACTTCTGTATAGTTTTTGTATCAAAAACAAATGTTTTGGTGAGGCACCTTTTAGGATCTTTGTGTTAAATTTGGCTGATTTGTGAATACTGTCCTTACACAATTCAATCATTTGTGGTGTAGTGGATCTGTCTTTAATTTTATTTGCCTGTTCTATTATATTGTACAATGAATCTACTGCAAGTGTTTGTGTTATCTTTCCATTTAGATATCTGCAAAGATATTTGATGTACAGATTTAGCAACAAGATATCATTAATGTGATCATTTTTTTTATATATGGTTTTTTTTGCCAAGTATGTTCCATGAAAGTCAAGATATCGCTTTTCTTGATTGGTAGTGACAGTGACAGCCCGTTTAAGATCCAAAAAATCCGAGGCTGATTTTGCAATGTTGTCACTGATATCTGCGATGGTGTACTTTGGAACATGATTGAAGTGACTGATCTTGAAATCTGTCAAGCTTTTAAACGTATCAAAAGATATATGAAGATCTGGTTTTTTGGAAACATTTAGCAGTATGCCAATATCATAGATCTGTTTTGCAATTTCGGTCTGTTTTGTTAATTTTAATCCGATTGTTCCAAGTGCCATTGTGGTAAGCTTGTCTCCTAACAGAGAACCTTTTGAAAGAATTTTAATATCGTGTTTGGTGCTAAAGTCAAATAGCTCAAAACCAGATTTTATTATTTCTGAACAAATCTGAATGTTTACATTGCATAAAAAATCAATCTTAATTCTGTCCTTATCTGTAAGACAAGATTTGTACTCTACATAGTATGAGATCAGGTTGTCTATTGGATATGGTTTCATTGGAACGATTTTCTCACACTTGATATCAGTCATGGTGTTGTTTATGTTGTCCATGATATCTTTTACTTCATCTACTGTTTTGTAGGTAAGAAGATCTATGTCAATACTAAGTCTTTTTGCCTCTATTGTGGGGGTATGAAAAGGCATGCATAGACCACCACGAGTAATACAACCGTCAATTTGTTTTACAATACGATGATGCATTTCAAAATCCATAATGAATTTTTCAAGGTATGATTCATCGATAAATCCATACTTTTTAGATATCGCCAAAATATTTTTTTCAGTTAATAGTGTTAAATAATTAAAGCTCATATCATTCATTCTCCAAATACTTTGTTACACTGTCCAAGAGTTTTCTGTGTTTGGAAAGTGATTGTAGCTTTTTTAGATTAGTTAGGTTGTGTCTGAATAGTTCACCTA
>JAPOPJ010000087.1 GCA_026712925.1 Nitrososphaerota archaeon | reverse complement strand
TATCTAGCTGTCATAATATTTTATGCCAATGTGGGCAAAAGATGCAAAAGAGTTTACCGTATCCATAGTACCAAACGAAGCAAGGATGACTAGTTACTGCTATGTACCAAAACCCATTTTGAAGATGCTAAAGAATCCAAAACGCCTTAAATTTGTCATAAAAGACGGACATATCGAGGTCAAAGGCGCAAAATAGCAAAAGCTCCGAATTTGATCAAGAACCTGTTACAAGTACTGTAAGAATTTCCAAAAATACTTACACGAACATCTCTGTGTATTACCCAACTATATCACCTAATTGTGTTATCTAACCAACAAGTCTTATACGTGTTGGAACTATATCTGATTGTTGGAACTAACAAAATATGAGGAAGCTGCACTCAAAGGAGAACATGGAGAAATCATGCAGCTTGCCTACAGGATATTGGTTGCAACAGGCGAGGCTACTGATGCTGAGAGACTTGTCCCTATAGAGTGGGCACATCTATCTGGGGTCAACTATAACACGATAGGTGATGCAGGAGAAGAGTTCCTCTCACGCATTAGCCGTGAGGCCAAGGTTAGAGTCAAGACCACCCTAAATCCGATGGGCTTTGATGTAGATAATGTCTCACAGTATGGTTTAGATGAGAATTTTATCAATAAACAGCTATCAATTAAACAGTCCTATGAAACAATGGGTGTCACACCGTCATTTTCTTGCATACCATACGAGATATATGATATTCCAAAGGCTGAAACTCAGGTATCCTTTGCAGAGAGTAATGCTGCAATTCATGCAAATTCACTTGATTCTCTTAAAACAAACAAGGAGAGTGCTTTTAGTGCATTGGCAAGTGCTATTACAGGTCAGAGTCCATACTCTTCGATGAGACGTGAGGTGGAGCCTGACCTCACTATAAAAATGGGACTCGATGAGCCTGATGAGCTTGCATATGGCATGCTTGGTTTTTTTGCTGGAAAGCTTGGTGAAGACTCTGTTAATATATCTGGCATCAAAGATGCAGACCGGCGTAGCTGCAAGGCACTATGTGGTGGCATGGGGACATCTGGAACGTGTGCAAAGTTTAGCTTTGGTAGCGGTAAGCCTGGCTGTGAGGTAGTGGATTTTGATAAAAAAGCAATGCAGGAGGTTCATGATGAGCTGAATACTTCTGAGAAGGGAGACCTGATTACACTTGGTAGCCCTCAGCTGGGACTCGAAGAGATGGGAGACCTTGCAGGTATGCTAAAGGGAAGATCCTTTCAAAAGAGATGCATGGTGTTCTGTCCTAGAACTGTAAAAGAGCAGGCAACCGCGGCAGGATATACCGCCGAGTTGGAACGTGCTGGATGTGAAATACTTGCTGACTGTTGTACATGTCTTACCCCGCTAATATGCAAAGATGAGGTTGACTCTATAACTACAAACAGCATAAAGGGTGCATACTATCTAAAAAACTCTAACGGTGTTGGCATAAACCTAAAACCGCTCTCAAAGATTGTAAAAGAGGAGACAAGATGAAAAAAGTTCTAGTTCGGGGAAGCGCCCAGGGTGTAGTACTAAAATCAAATGATCCAATAAACTTTCTTGGCACAGTAGATAAAAAGACTGGAGTAATAACTGACAAAAATCATGACATATACGCAAAGCCAGTAGGAGGTACTATGCTTGTCTTTCCATCCGGTGTTGGTAGTAGTGTTGGTGCATACACCATATACTCCATCAAATCAAATGGCTCAGCACCTGCTGCCATGATTTGCACAAAGCCTGATCTTACTGTAGCCACGGGATGCGCCCTAGCAGACATTCCATTACTCATCATATCTGAAGAAGAGTTCACTTCGATAAAGACTGGTCAACACATATCTCTAGATACTGATTCTGAGGATGTAATCATCATTCAATAACTATGTGATAATTAGGTAATAGTGCCGGGTAGAACTACATCTGACTAGAAACCATATCACTCATACTATATGGAATCTGTTATGCTATCATTGCTATACTGATATGATGCCCATATAACACCTGCAACATCCCTACAATATCTATCATTTCAATGGTGTCTTTTCAATGATGTTTCCGCCGGGAGATTCTTCCATAAAGATAATGCCCTGGAATTTTTCTACTATTACTTTGGATTCCTTCCAACTATTCTCTGGTAGCCCGGCCTTTTGGCATGTGTGCTCTAGAAATTCTGTCTCATTCCAGCCATACTCTGCTGGAACCTGTGGTAGAAGGAGTCCTGATTCTGATTCCTTTCTGATTATTAGGCCGTCTCTTCCAATGCTGATTTGCGCTATATATTCATCCGGACTGTTTGCCTGTATTCTCTCAGGCGGGGTCAGAATTGTTATCTCAAATGTTATGTAGTTGAGCTCTTCTAGGTTTAGTGGCGGGAATCTGGGATCCCTTGTGGCTGCCGATATTGCTGCATCTGTGAGTGCAAAAGAGAGATTTCTGTCCGGGAATGGATATCCTATACATCCCCTTAGACCTGATGAATCATTCAAGGTTACAAATACACCTGACTTTGCAGAAAACCTAGACTCAAGATTGGTATCCTTTTCTACACTACCTTCTTTCAAAAACCTAGTAACTGCCTCCCTTGCGGCCATTACAAGACGTTTTCCGTCCTCAAGTGTAATGCGAATATCTGATACTGTCATGTCTCTGTATATGTGGCATCCAATTTTTATCATGCGGAGTAGAATAATAACAAAACCGACATCTACATAGTTACATATGCGGAGATGTATTGTTCCTAGATGACAATCTTAAGCTGAATTGATTTTTCAGTTCCAGTAGAATGAGTTTTGGCATGTGGAAAATATCTGATTAATCTTGCCTCGTCTGGTGTTCATCTGAATTGTGACTTGTTTTCATATTTTCTGTGTTTTTATAGCTTTTAACATGCGTTTCACGTTGTTCATGTCTATATGCTTTATAGTAATATCTAATGGTTCAATTAGGTTCGTATCATATGCCTGAATGTCTAGGACACGAGTTCTGCGTAGCACCTTATTGATTGAATCTTCATTGATTTCATACAACTGGATAGCCTCCAATACACTAACTATCGCAGGAAGGATGCTTAGTGAATCCTCTACAATTTCTGTATCGTTTGAGAATTGTGAATTTTTGAATCTATATTCTATCTGGTCAAGTACTAATTCCAAACTTGTCGCACTTTCATAGAAATAAAACCCATCAGAGTTTTCAATTTTCAGCCATTTTGATTTGATGTTTTTTAAAAGATTTCTCAAGTTTGATAGACTAGTCAGTATGTCAAGATCAATTTTTTCTGACTTTTTCATTTTCAGTAGAGAATGATTAATCTTTATCAAAATTTCCTTTTCCAACACAGGTTTCACATCTATCGCATTTTAGTATGGTTACTTTACATATAACCTTCATCATTATGTGAGTTTGTTGCATAAATACAATATGTGTCCCAAATTAGCATGACATGCATGTATTGTAATGATATGTATTGTAATGATATGTATTGTAATGATATGTATTGTAATGATATGTATTGTAATGATATGTATTGTAATGATATGTATTGTAATGATATGATGACTTGTCTTGCTCAACTAGTGTCAAAATCAGCAGAGTTGCCTATGATTGTCCACTGTCCGTCATGTACTGCCCAGATAGCATATCCTAGAGATACCAGATCCCCTGCATCGTTGAGCTTGATTGGACCTACTGCACCTGTATAGTCTTGTGCAACAACTGGTATGCTTGCCTTGATATCTTTTGCATTTGTGCCCTGTGCTGATTCAATTGCAAGTCCTGCAAGCCAGACTGCATCATATGCAGAGTGAGCATATACAGTTGGAGTTCTACCGAGGCTTGCTGCGACCTGCTCTGACACTCTTTTATTTATAGAGTTGTCCGCGGTACTAAATTGTACAGCAGTAAAGTCTGTCGCATTTATAAATTCCAGCCCTATGGGATCTTCTACAATATTCTGAAGATTACTATTCCCGTCACATCCAAACCATTTCACATTTACAAGTATGTCATTTTCTGAGGAGGACTGCATGAACGGTAATGCCTCTGCAAACGAGATTAACAGTACTCCTACTTTATCTTCTCCGTATTGTTCTGTGTATTCTCGTACTTGTTCTGCCAAGAGGGATGTAGATGCAGAAAATTCTGGAGTGTCTGGATTGTATCGTATTCCATCTGTTACGATTCCGCCACTCTCAGTAAAGGACCGTTCAGTGGATTCTTTGAGACCATCACCCCATGTGTCTCCGCGCCAGACTGGTACAAGTACATCTATTCCCCGCGACTTTAGCAGGGCTGTGATTGCAGGTGCTTGACTGTTATCATCAGGTACTGTTCTAAATATATGGTCATCAGGTATTGCAAGTGCCGGGGCAGTACTACTATAACTTATCAGCACCATACCGTTTGCATCAGTATATCCCATGATGTTTCTAAGGTTAGCACTAGTTCCTGGACCTACTATTACCTTTGCATCTCTAGAATGTATTGCTTCGACCTTTTCTAGTGCTATGACGGGGTTTGTCTGAGAATCTTCCACTATTCCGTTGATGCTCCATTTACTGTCTTTCTCTGCTAGATATGCGTTAAAATCATCCACTGCTAAAAGCGCGGCTGCATGACTCTCTTCTCCATAGCTTGACATGTCGCCTGTTAGTGCAAAGAGCATCCCTAGGTTCACAACTCCTGATAATTCTGATGATGTAGTCATTGCAGGCTCGGGTTCTGATACCATGTATGTTGAAATGGCAGCAGCTGCTACTACTACTGCTATTATAATCATAATTATGATGGGCTTTGTATTCATCTGTACGCTGGTGTGTAAAATACAATAAAAGTATTGTGTAAATTTTTCTATCTTGCATTGCCATATAGCGGGATAATGTGTGGTGATTTTACAACTATAACACAACAGGTAAAGTTGACAGCTGGAACTTACCTACAACACTATTAACCACAATACTGCCCACAATATTACCTACAATATAACTACCTGTGATGTGGTTGCAAGCACAATAGCACTGGTTTTGTCTCTCATACCATGTGTTGTGCAACTTTATGCACATATTGTCTCGTGATCTGTTGACTAGTTTTTATTTTGGTTGCCAGTCTTTTTGCTCTTCTGCGTTTAGATATTTCTTGATTGATTCGAAATATTTTGTATGATCTTCTTTTGTGACATTCCAATAGTCAAGGCGGTCGCTGTGCTGGAGTAGTAGTGCTAAAAAGAGCTTTCCGTATGTTTCATCAATGTTTCCCATCTCGTCTTGGCAGTTGTTGACTGCCCATGTGAGTACATCTAGTACTGTATCTTGTTCCTTTTTCAGAAACGGATTCCATATTGTCATGATTCCTTTGAAATAAACTAGTACAAAAACCATACCTAATCAAAACATGTCATATGGTGTGGTGTGCATTGCATTATAGATGCTACTAATAGGTACATTATAGATACCACCACACATAGCACTATAGATAGCACTAACTGCCAGCGTGTATAATCCTAACACACACCACTATATGATTCCCAGATAGATATCATCTCAAAAATCCTGCTGTTCG
>JAPOPJ010000055.1 GCA_026712925.1 Nitrososphaerota archaeon | reverse complement strand
GACTTTGCCAACAGGAGCTGTTCTCCTAACAAAGTACCTGTTTGCCGCAGGTGTGTATCCTGTAACTTTGGCTCTGTATTGATGAAAGTCCGTCATTGGTGCATTCATGTATGCATCTTCTAGTGCTTCTT
This sequence comes from Nitrososphaerota archaeon, assembly GCA_026712925.1. Taxonomy (GTDB): domain Archaea; phylum Thermoproteota; class Nitrososphaeria; order Nitrososphaerales; family Nitrosopumilaceae; genus JAPOPJ01. Next base: position 8,624 of record JAPOPJ010000055.1, on the reverse strand, counting down.
CAAAACTTGCAGATTTTACTTCTGGCTCTGCTGGTTTTGCTTCAGCTGGCTTTGGTTTGGTTTCTGCTGGTTTTGCATCAAAACCCTTTGGTAGTTTGCCTTTTGCAGGTTTAGCTGGCTCTGCTGGCTTTGGTTTTGTCTCTGCTGGCTTTGCTTCGGCTGGTTTTGCTTTTGCATCAAAACCTTTTGGTAGCGTGCCTTTTGCTGGCTTTGCCTTTACCTCGGCTGGTTTTGCTTTTGTATCAAAACCTTTTGGCAGTTTGCCTTTTGCAGGTTTAGCTGGCTCTGCTGGCTTTGGCTTTATCTCTGCTGGCTTTGGTTTTACATCAAAACCCTTTGGCAGTGTGCCTTTTGCGGGTTTTGGCTTTACCTCATCTGGCTTTGCCTTTACTTCAGCAGGTTTTGCATCAACTGTCGCAGCTAGTTTATTCAACTTGGCTTCCAATTCTACAATTTTGGCTTCTAATTCCTTTTTTGTTTGCTTTTTAGCTGCCATGAATCGTGATGAATTTGTGGGGTTTATTTACATTTGGTTTACTCTGAGTACAAAAAATAACCTGAAATGATCTATATTTGGAAACTGACTCGATCTGTTCTGTGTCATTTATCAAAATTACACCCCACACAAGGTACTCAACACAAGGCACAAACACAAGACATCTGATATGTGGTATTCAAACAAAACTGGCCAAGCATTTTGTGCACATCAAGATATCATGCTTGGATATTCACTGTATGTGGTCTTGACAGCATATCATATCACATATTTGGAATGACTTCATAATTTCAACTCATAACCTGTTAGTTGTATCATTTCACATACCACAAAACACTCGCTAGTCTCATACCCTCTGATATGATAAATAAACGGCTTTTTTTACACCACCATATCATCATAATTTGACATTTTAGCACTATTTCACAAAACATCATCAACAGCGTATTTCTAACAAGATCATACTGTTGAATGTGATTCAAAATTTGCTCAAACCGTACTATTATAGCGTATAATGGCAAAAAATGACTAATGACCAAGTTTTATAAACATCAGGAGTATAGAATACGTAATGGATGATTTTGAAAAAGAGTATCCTGAATTTGACTGGAGAAACACCCCTGCATACAAGCATCCGGGTGGCAAAGATTGTCCGTGTCCAAAACACGAGTACATCCGTGAGCAGATTAATTTTACAAAACAAGTAAACGAGACGAGCAAAGATGTCTCAAAAGTCACTTTGAAATTCTGCCCTGATCACTATAGGGTGTATCTAGATGAGGTCATACCTGCAATGCCGCTAAAATACAAGTTACTAACCAAGATTGCACTAAAAGTAGGTGCAATCAAAGTTGAGCAGCTAAAATACATGGAATCGCAGTTGTGCTTTTATTGCAAGTTTGGCTCTGGCGGCCATGACAAAAAAACAGAACTACCTCCGATGTAGTTATTCTGGTGTCAGTAATATCTTTGGTTTGTTTGGAGTGTCATGGTGGCATTTTTTTCCACAAAGTGGACAGCGTTTCCTGTCAAGTAATATACACTGGCAAATATGTGAATCTAGGTATGCCTTTGCAGCCCCGTTTGACTCACCAGTACCATTACAAAATGAACACGGGGTATTTAGCAGCTCAATGACACCATTTCCTTTACACACTACACACTTGTCCTTTCCCAATACAGATTGTATAATATGCTGGGATTAAAACACATCTGTTTTAGACCATTTCTTGCGCAAATCTAGTTAAGCTTATACCTAATCCACAAAAAGATAGATGCGTGCCAATAGAGGATATTTCCGAGTTTATAGCAGAGCTTGAAAAAAATGGGGAATTAAAAAGGATAGATGCTTTAGTAGACCCTGACCTTGAAATAGCAGAAATTTTGAGGCGACAAATGTATGCAAATGGCCCTGCAATACTATTTGAAAACATCAAGGGCTTTGATATTCCCGTACTGGGAAACGCGTTTGGCTCTATGAGGCGAATGGAGATTGGACTGGAAACTAGTGACTTTACAGAGATTGGACACAGAATAGCCGACATGACAAAGATGGATGTTCCCTCTGGACTGTTAGGTAAAATAAAGAAACTCCCGGAACTCTCCAAAATGACTGAAGCATTTCCAAAACTTGACAGCAGTGGTCCTGTCACAGAAATATCTGAAGCTCCAAATTTTGAGAGTTTGCCGATTTTAAAATCATGGCCTAATGATGCTGGTAGATTCATCACACTAGGACTTGTTGCAACTAAACATCCTGATACGGGAGTGCGGAATCTTGGGGTGTATCGAATGCAGATTATAGATGAGAAACACGCACTCATGCATTGGCAAAAACACAAGCGTGGTGCACAGCATGGTGAAATCTCAAAGGATGCAGGAAAAAAGATACCTGCTGCTATAATTATTGGCAGTGAACCCTCTACGGTATTTTCTGCCATAGCACCGGTTCCAGAGGGATTAGACAAGTATCTATTCTCTGGAATAACTCGAAAGAAGGGAATCCGGATGGTAAAATGCAAGACAATAGATCTCGAAGTCCCTGCAAATGCAGAAATTGTTTTGGAGGGGTATGTGGATCCTACGGATGTACAAGATGAGGGACCATTTGGGGATCATACAGGATATTACACTCCAGTTGAACCATACCCTACATTCACACTTACAGGAATCATGCGGAGAAGAAATCCAATTTATCTTACCACTGTTGTAGGAAAGCCCGTTTTAGAGGATGCATACGTAGGTAAGGTAATTGAGCGTGCATTTCTGCCACTAATTCAAATGTTTCATCCAGAGGTTGTGGACTTTGACATGCCATCTGCTGGTTGGTTCCAAGGTTTGGCAATCATATCAATTAAAAAGAGATATCCCGGACAGGCAAAAAAAGTCATGATGGGTCTGTGGGGTATGGGACAGCTCTCTCTTACAAAAATGCTTGTGGTAGTTGATAGTGATGTTAATGTTCATAATACCAATGATGTTATCTGGGCGATAACTACTAGGGCAGATGCTGCCAGAGATGTTGTAATTATAAACAACACGCCTACAGACACGCTTGATCCGGCATCACCACTTGTAAATTTGGGTTCAAAGATGGGAATTGACGCAACTCAAAAGACTCCCGAAGAAGGATATGCTAGAGAGATTCAAAAACAGGTAAAAGTGGATGATGCCACAAGGGATCTTGTGGATTCGCGTTGGTCCGAGTATGGGCTGTAAATTTGTGATTTTTTACCATATCTGTAATTTTGAAAAACTATTTGCAGGGATTATGTGATGTGGTAGGTATGTGTGGCATGTATGGGTTGTGAAATCGTATTCTATGTGACATCGTATTCTGTGCCATGTATGTCTGATTGATAATTATGATAATACTAAACTCACATCATGATGGAATAAACTCACATCATGGTGTGACAGAACAATAGAAATTATCGCGCTCTACTGCCTCATACCCAATTTGTCCTATTGCATCTGCGATAACCTTACCTGTAAGTTCAGTTGAACGAGCACCCGTACAGGATACTACTTCTTCACCTATCAGTGTGCCTCCAAAATCATCGGCACCATACTGTAAAGCCATCTGTGCCATACCGACACCGTTGGTAAGCCAAGATGATTGGATGTGCGGAATTGTATCATCAAATATCAGGCGCGATATGGCTATCATTTTTAAAAGTTGGATGCCACCTGTGCCATATTTTACTAGTCCTTGCTCTTGCATTAGTGTATTGTTTGGCTCAAAGTTCCATGGAATAAATGCCATAAAGCCATTGGTCTGATCTTGAAGTTTTTGAATCCTAAAAAAATGTTCTATAATATCATTATTACTTTCAACATGTCCGTACATCATTGTTGCAGATGCTGGCAATCCCATCTCATGTGCTTCTTTCATTATTCTTATCCAGTCTGCACTAGATATCTTTTTTGGGCTTATCACATCCTTTACAGAATCCACTAGTATTTCTGCACCTGCACCAGGGACTGACTGCAAGCCAGATTCTTTTAGTCTAGATAGTACTTCGGATGTGGATGATTTTTCCACCTTTGCAATCATGTCAATTTCAGATGCCGAAAGGCCATGCACCCCAACTGCTGGAAATTTGGTGCGGATAATTTTAAATGCGTCCTCATAATATTCGATACTCAGGTTTGGATTATGTCCCCCTTGGATTAACACCTGTCTTATCTTGAACATATCCCATGCAGCTTTTACACGAGATTCTATTTGATCTAGTGTTAGTGTGTAGGAGTCTTCTGCGCCAGGCGGGCGATAAAATGCACAAAACTTGCAGTCAGTCACGCAGACGTTGGTATAGTTTAGGATGATATTATTAACAAATGATGCTTTTTTACCAAATCGCTTTCTTACTAGGTGTCCTGAAACCATGCCTAACATATGGACATCATTTGATTTGAGAAGGCGGAGACAGTCATCGCGGTCTGGACTAATACCGTTAAGGGAGTTTTCTAAAATGTCTCCAATATCACTCCTGTGAATCTGTTCTGCTGTCTGGCTCAAATACAGTCTTTCTCCCTGTCGAATCTATTTATTCGTTATAGGCTGTCGATTCTTTTACAAATTCGAGGCTTTTGGTAAATTTGTAGTATTCCTAGCAGAGCCAATACTAGAAACACTCTGACATATCAAAATCTGTTCTGTGTACACTGGGCAATGTGGATTGTTTCAGGGATATGATCAAAGATATATCATATAGTATCAGAGAATTAAATTAGAAATACCTCGAATTTAGGGAAGAATCAATTCCGTTAGTACACTCTTGATGAATCTGCCATCATGCCATAAGTTGTGATCTATGGCTTTAGTAAAATCTTGAGGGCATCAGGTCTTTTGGCATGCTCTAATGCAGCATGGATATCATGCAACGAATATGTTGCGTCTATCAAATCATCAACTTGTATGGTTCCTGTTGCAAGTGCATCTATTGCAGGTTTAAAGACACCGCACCTAGAACCTATCATGCTGACTTCATTTACCACGACAGGCGTAAGATCAAGATTCTCTTTTGATGCAATTGTAGACTTTAACATTATGGTGCCACGCGGCTTGACTAGCTTTATGGAATCTGTAAATCCGGAATTACTTCCGGTTGCCTCTACCACCATATCAAAAAAGGCATGGTCTTTGGGCTCTATTATCATTCTTGTTTTAATTCCATTTTTTTCTGCAAGTGTGAGCTTGTTCTGATGTCTCCCAAAACATACAATTTCACTACAAGATAATTTTAGGACGCGAGATACAAGCTGTGCTAGGCGACCATCACCTACCACTGCTATATTCCAATTGCGCTGTATTTGTATCTGCTCGCAGATTTCAAATGCGGCAGCTAGAGGCTCGACAAATACAGCCTGCCTGTCACTTATGGTATCGGGAATCACATGCAAGTTTCTCTCAGGTAGTGATAAATATTCTGCAAATGCTCCATTGCGGTTTAGTATTCCAAGGACGGTTCTGTTAGGACAGTGGCGACTCATTCCATCTTTGCACTGATGGCATCTATTACACCCTGCATTAATCTCACCTACAACTCTCTTACCAACTAGGTTGGAATCACTTGATTTTTTGAGTGTCCCGACAAATTCATGTCCCAGCACTCCGCAATAATCCATATAGCCATCAAGTATCTCAAGATCAGTTCCGCATATTCCTGCAAGATTTACTTGAATCAGAGACTCATTATGTTTTGGTATGGTGATATCATTTTTGAGAGTCAACTGGTCTCCATCAAAATATGCTGCTTTCACACAGAGTAATATATAGTCGATTTTAAAAATCAAACCATACCCGTGCAGGTAGTATGGCAGGTAGTATGGCAGGTAGTATGGCAGGTAGTATGGCAGGCAATATGGTATGCAAGATTATGTCTAGTCCTAATATGGATATGATTTAGAAACTAGGAAAATACCACATCACTACATACATCATATTTGTCTAGAGGTATGAGCAAATCCCAAACCCACATCCTAGATTATCATCCTAAATCCACATCTCTACACGTTATTTTTATAGGGTACAGAAAGCATAACAATTCATGGTATCTGGCCATCAAATTAGGCTTGCACGCATCCTGAGAAAGGGAAGGATGCTCTGCATTCCAATGGATCACGGAATTTCAAATGGGCCAATTGAGGGACTCGGTGATCCGGCCTCGACAATTTATCGATGCGAATCACATGGCCTTACAAGCGTAATTATTAACAAGGGAATTTTAAAAACAATGCCAAAACCTACTAGAATAGGAATCTTGGTTCACTTTTCAAGCAGTACTGCACTCTCACTTGCACCCAACCGAAAAATGCTCACCGGTACAGTAAAAGAGGCAGTAGCACTTGGTGTAGATGGTGTATCACTTCATATCAACATTGGAGGTAAGGAAGAACCAGAAATGCTAGAACAACTAGGACAAATATCTGATCAGTGCCACAAATGGAACATGCCATTGCTTGCCATGATGTACCCAAGAGGTGAGAACATCAAGAATCCACATGATCCAGAAATAGTAGGACATGTATCTCGTATTGGTGCTGAGTGTGGTGCTGACATTGTAAAAACAGTATACACTGGTGATATTGACTCTTTTTCAAATATAGTAAAGACCACCCCGGTTCCAATTGTAATTGCTGGAGGGCCTAAAGCAAAGACTGATCTTGACATATTACAAATGACTGAGGATGCCATGACAGCTGGTGCAATAGGAGTTACATACGGACGCAACATATTTGCCCACAAGACTCCAGAAAAGATGGTTGACGCACTAGCTGCAATAATTTTCAGAAAAGAAACTGCAAAGGAAGCAATGAAAAAAATTGAATAAAGACAGGGAATTAATCATATTACCAAAGGTTTCACAAGCTCAATTATCCAAATTCCTCCCACAACTAGAATCTGAAGGGATTAGAACAATATACCTTGATCCAAAAAAGAATACTGGAAAACTACACACTGTATATGCATCAGCATCTGCTGATTATGTAGTACTTGAAAAGAATGGTGCGGCAAAACCTAAGGGCAAAAAAATAGGTAAAAGATTCAAGGTACTCTCAAATGAAGATATTGATGGCATACTAGAGTCATCAAAAAAAGGCCTAGACTTTGTTATAGTAGAGGTTAAAGACTGGAAGATAATTCCACTGGAAAATATTATTGCTAAACTGCACAAGATAAATACGAAAATCTTTGCAATTGCACGCTCTCCTGAAGAGGTCCGAAAAATGTTTTCAATACTAGAGGTGGGAGTTGATGGTGTGATATATTCGGCCTCATCAATTAACAAAGTCCGGGAGGCTATGGTATATCTTGGTACAAGAAATTTTGAGTTAAAGCGGGCAAAAATTACTGAAATCAAAGAAGTTGGCGATGGTGAGAGAGTGTGTGTTGATACTGCCTCTATGCTCCGCAAAGGTGAGGGAATGCTGATTGGAAATAGGTCAAACTTTTTGTTTCTAGTGCATAATGAATCTGTTGGCTCTTCATTTACATCCCCTAGGCCGTTTCGAGTCAATGCAGGTGCAGTACACTGCTACACCCTTTCACCTGATGGCACGACTAGCTATCTCTCAGAGGTCGAGACCGGCTCTGAGGTGTTAATAATAAACTCCAAGGGAAATGCCCGGCGTGCTACTGTGGGAAGATCAAAGATAGAGCGCAGACCAATGCTAATGATAAAAGCATCAGTATCTGATGAAGTAGGAGGAATAATAGCACAAGATGCAGAAACTATTCGCTTTGTACGACCTGATGGGAAACTAGTCTCTGTAACACACCTAAAGCCCGGTGATTATATCATGGCCTTTGCAAAGACTGCCACCGGGAGGCATTTTGGAATGGAAGTCTCTGATGAATACATCTTGGAAAAATGATGTACCAGATTTGTGTATCTATTGCAGTATGTAGGCCGCATACCATGCTACAAAAGATAAAACTTGCACTGGAAAAATCAGAACTCGTTGAAATTAGACTTGACTTTCTTGCCCCTGAACAAGTTCCATATATGCTAAACTTGGCAAAGAAATACCTAGATAGGTCAATTTGTACCCTGAGACCAAAATCTGAGGGAGGTAGATTTTCAGGAAGCGAGAAGGAGAGAATTTCCATACTAAAGCTAATAGCAGAATATGATCCATTCATGCTAGATGTAGAGTATAATACATTAAAGAAAAGCAAGACACTATATTCATATCTTAAAAAAACAAAGACTAGAATTTTAGTATCTTGGCATGACTTTGAAAAGACTCCTAGTAATACGGTTTTGATAAAGCGGTTTGACATGATGGCAAAGTTTTCAAAAAATATCAAAATTGTTACCACAGCACACACACTTGATGATTCTGCCAGAGTCTTGGGATTATACCAAATAAAGAAAAAAAACAAACTTGTTGCATTCTCCATGGGAGGTATGGGAAGACTCTCAAGAGTGATGTGCCTATACCTAGGAAGCCCGTTTACGTATGCGTCTCTTGGCAGGCCGGTAGCAGCAGGTCAGTTCCGCATTGATGAGCTACAAAAAATGCAAAACATGAATCAGGCAAAACATACAGGTAGGATAGCAAAATGACAAAGACCTATGCTGTTGTAGGGGATCCAATTGATCACTCTTTATCTCCAAAT
>JAPOPJ010000066.1 GCA_026712925.1 Nitrososphaerota archaeon | reverse complement strand
GGATGTTTCCTCCACTGCGTAGAATTGCAGATGTATTCATTACATCTATTCCAGCACTATTTTTAATACCTCTAATGTCCTCAATTGTTCTTACAGTTGGTGCAGCTGCTGTTGCAAGCATTGGAGGTGGTCCGGGGGATGGTGGTGTATTACATGTTTGGGCCACATCACTTGGTGTGTTGTTATTTACTGCCGCATTACCTATGTTATTTGTGCCCCTAATTCGCGGTGTCTTTGGGCAAGCTCAAAGTATAATTACACATGCTGTGAGTGCATCGGGTATTGTGGTGGCCAGCATGGGTATAGGTGCTGCAAAAGGTATGACAAATAGTGGCAATACAAAGATAATTCTAAAAGATATGGGTAATGAAGTAATGGGAAATATATCTCCTAATAGAACATAATGTATTACAAATGACTGGTAAATCAAACACAGAATCAAATGGTATATTTATCTAGCATATCTGTTCACTAGACCTATCTGCCAGATTTGTCCACTAAACCAGTACTCAATACTGACATGAATTTACATTCAATGAAAAATTTAGAATCTGCACATGTGTGATGAATATTTTTTTAAATTTTTGCCACGTCATACAACATATAATCAAGATAAACTCTACTACTTTATACAGGCATCATACAAGCATCAGAAAAACAACACTCACACCATACCTCACACTATACCACACATGCTAGTAAGATTGTGATGACACATTCTAGCTTCCCTATATGCAGATGTATGGTTATAGTGCGTGCGTAGACGGCAGACTGGCATAGGTGGCGTGGTTGTAATTGGTGGCTTGATGATGATGGCAGTTGCCATGATTGGTGTAGTCATATCATTTTCTGGATGGATTGAAGAGACATACATGGAACTTGCCCTAGAGACACCAAAGTTTGACTATATGATTATTGATGGAGCAGAGACTGGCAATGAAATGTTCAACATTTATGTGCTGATGCGGTATGTAGCTGCTGGCATATTTGGTCTTGTCATAGCTGTTGCAGGACTGAGCAAAGCCATAGAATCAGCAGATACTGGAGCAATTCAGTCTGGCACTTCAAACAGGATGATCTCAAAGGCATTACTTTTTATGCTGATTATTGTGATATTTCCCCCTATTTGGGATGCGCTTGCAGATGGAATGACAAACATATCATACTGGGTACTGGCACCAGACTATTCCTTTGAGGAGAGTCATGCCTGTCCGATAGAGTGGTATGGCGGAGATTCAGAAAACCTACAAGTTACTCCCATACTACTTGACAAATATCATAGTCCTGAAAATCGTCCATACCTCAAAGGTGAACATCCTGTTCCTACCTCTTGTCAAAAGTTTGGTACATGCGCAGAAAATACACAAGAATCCATCCATATAACTGACTTTGATATGCTACAAAAAAAGGCACACTGTATGATAAATCAAGATGATATTTCTTGCCCTGCCAATCCAGAAAATATGTCAGATTATGGCACAAAAGATATCATCATAAGATACCAGTATGCTACACCAGACTATACATCCCATACAGATACCACATCAGAAAGAATGACTTTTGTAGATGCTACATTTGAACAATGGGCTCAAAGTAATCCTGGACAGTTAAATTTTGAGAGGGTATATGATATGGAGAGTATGGACATTCTCATAAAATGGGAAAAAAATTCTGCAGAGTATGGTGGATATTCAATCTTTGATCATAATGCTGTGGATAAAATTGTAATTGTACTTGGTAGTACAAATATATCAAATGAGTGGGCTCTATTTGAAGAGTCACATCTAAAAAGTGCGCTTGCACATGAGATAGGACACATTTTAGGATTGGGTCATTCAACAGATATTAATAATTTGATGTGGGGTGATACAAATATTACACAACATAATTTGGGACTAGTAATACCTGAAATTCCTAGTCCAAACAAAAATGAAAATTATGAACGATTTGATAATACACAACAAAATGTAAAAAAGCCAGATAACATTAGAACTGGTATTGCTGGGATTTCAGATGATGTCATACTTGCAAGGGCATCGAAAATTTGCCTTCCAGAATTTAAAGTAGAATATGTATTTGGACAAATGCTAAGGGCTACTGAAGATACCGCTACAAATGGCATAATAACATCTTGCATGCCTGATGAAAATGGAAACACTCCAAAAGAGTGCAGACTAGATACGCAATTGCGAAACGAGATAACTCAAAATACTGGTCTTGGTACGGCAAATGATTGGCTTGGGAATTTACAATCCCACATACAGGTAGGCTCTGAGGCAATGTTTGTAAATCTCTTTTTAGGTCTTACAAAGGCACTTGTTGCAATCCAAGTACTCATCATTGCCATGATGATTGGTATAATGGCAGATATGCTTGTTGCCATGGTTGCAACATCTCTACCTGTACTGTTATTTCTCTCTATATTACCAAAAGTCGACAAGGTGGCAAATCAAATGTTAGAATCACTTCCTGCCATGCTACTATTACCTCTAATGTCTGCAATAATAATTGCCGTAGGTGCGGCTGTAATTGTAGAAGCAGGAGGCGGGCCTGTAGGGACTACTGAGAGTATAATATACACATGGATTACAAGTGTAGGTGTTGTCTTTTTTGCCATAGGACTTCCTACAATGTTGGTCCCATTCCTTGGCAGCATTACCCAGATGGCACAGCAAGTTGTCTCATCAGCAGTACAAACAGGCGCAATGGTGACTAGTATGGCTACAGCTTCGGCAGCTACTGCGGCAACTGACTCTCTAAAAGGTAGCAAAAGTTTTGGCAATCTGCTAAGGTCGAGTGCGGCAGGATTTGGTGCAGGTATAGTGGCATCGCATGGTAGTATCAGCACTCCTGGTTTGGGGGGAGTTAATACTGGCGCGCTTACAAGCGGAATCGGTACTGCTACACATGCAGGTCACATGATTGATCCGGAATCGGCCGCATTACCATCACTTGCCAAACAGCGTGAAATGCAAATGAATTTCGTAAGAAATTCAACACATGATGGGCATACTAGTATTATTGCTAACAAGATTTCCAGCTCGATGAATGACGCACGATATAAGTGGGATGCTGATGAATCACGCGATGAGAATGCAGATAGAATTAATGGGTTGATTAAAAATGATCTAGGTGATCCACACGATATTCCATATTATAAAACAGATGCCAAACAACGAGAGGCAATAGCAGAGTGGAATGGCGAAATAGGTTTGTTTGCAAAAAAACTACATGCAGGTAGAGTAGATGCAAGAGTGTTAGCCACTACGCTTGAACGTTTGAGTAAAAAGTATCAAAGTCTCAACAACATGTCTTCAAATAGACAAGAAAGTAGCATCTTTATGGCAGTCTCAAATGTGCTTGAAAATGACAAGGGATATAATTGGAGATATTACAAGGCAATGATAAAGCAATAAATCAACACATGTTAAATCAACATACATCTAATTTTAAATGTGCTATTCAAGCTGTCTAAATAATTTTGTCATATCACTATATGATATGATACTAGAATATAATACAAGTATGTGATACAAGGATGTGATACACAAAGAATCATACACACTAAATTATTCACTGCTGTTATTGTGAAATGATCGTGCTGATATTGTAAACAAAAAATATGTAAATTTCAAGGCACTTATGCAGTTTCTGTCTGAAATTTCTTAAACTGCTCAATTGCCTCAATCGGTGTTGGAAATTCTTGTATGACATCCATTTCTGGATACCATAATGACACATCTTCAGATTTGTCAAATTTTTCTTGTAGTAATTCATACATTTGTCTTTTATAATTATCAAAGTCGTGTTTGATATTTATTTTTCCGCTCTGAATCATTTCTGTTAGAATTTTGATTGCTCTATCGTGATATGTCATCTCTAAAGCATGAGCAGCTGCAAACTCTGCCAAACTCATTGCAGGTGTAGCTAGTATTGGAAGATCTATTCCCAGTATCATTTGCTTTCTTGCGTGCAGTATCATATCTGGACATGCATCCTTTATTGTCTTCCAGCCACGCATCTTCCAATTACGTGCAACGTTATATCCCTCGCGACACAACTTTTCCATTATTTCCTCACCGGCAAGCACATCACCATTCTCTTTCAAAAGTAATGCTTTTTCAAATATTAAAGATAATTTTCTATGTTCAAGAGTTTTTTTCATTTCATCGACTAGTGGCATTAGGTGATGACTTTCTACTGGTTCATAAATGGAGTATCTGCTGATATCATTTGAAGAAAGCTGTGACCAATATCTCTCTGTCAACACATTTTTGTACATATCCTGAAGCAACAAATCCCCTGGCTTGCACTTAAAATTAGTATTAGATACCGGGTCATCATAGAAAAATTCTGACTCCCACTCATCCTCATTGGTCTCACATGTGTACTCTGGCAGTGAGACACCACAGAACTTTAGATATGCCTCTTGTGTGCCTCCCTTTATCATCTCCAAAATATCCCAGAGTGGTTCTTGATTCGCAGTATATTTCATATAGTGTCTTTTTTTCTTTCTAACGTCCTTCCAGGATAACCATATAGAATCATCCATGTGGTCATAAATGGTACCAAATCGGTCTTGATAATACCCCTTGCATTTCTCATCATACACATCATAGCTAAACACATAAGAATAGTAAAGTGACCATGCTACCTCAAATGTACTCAGGTCTTCCCCGTTTAGTTTTTTATTTCCAAGTTCTATCTTTGCTTCAAACTTGTGATCACTGAATTTCCACTTTCTACCTTGCAGAGGTTCATACCACGTAACATACAAATTTTTCTCATCGCGCCCCCAGTTGTACATGTTGTGATATGGCAAATCAAGACACAATCCATATCTTTCAGATTCAAAGCACATTCTAGTACTGGTAAAATACAAAATTCCTTGGTCCATTTTTTTTATTTTTGCAGGATATCTTCGTCTTACCTGCTCGCCATCATTCAATACTAACAGTGTAAGTCACCATCTAGTTTGAGAAATGTGTTATTTTTCATTACAAGTTATGGTGCTTACTAGTATATAAGGATAGTTTTTTGCAGTTATTTGGTAACATATAATTAGAATATGGTTATTTGATAGAATAATGAGCAAAGCTGCTGTTATGTGCCCACACTGTAAAAACTCATTTAGTACACAAAAAAAGAAAAACATTCAGTGTAGTATGTGCAAAAAGCGTTTTGATTTAAGCAACTCTATACTAAATCTAAAGCCTGATGAACTAGAACTAAAACAACAATGTGAACGCAAAATAAAAAAACTAGATACAATGATTCACAAATTGGAATTGTTGCAAAAATCTACAAATGATGTGCTTGCAGAAATGCGTAAAACAACATCTAAAATGTATTAGTGCGGATATGTTAAAACATATTTTAACTTTGATATTTCTCTAGATATGCTATTCTCTAATTGAACCATACCCAAGATGTGTCATTTTATTTGAGATGTAATCTTGTCATTTTCTTTCAATATTTTTTGATACATTGTTTTTGAAAAATTTTCAATTCATTTTAAATGACATATCAAATGTTGTGATGTGTCGTATGAATGACATGATATGTGAATTTCTAAGATGTCTGCCAGATGTACCACTTGTTGCAATGTTGTGTTATGAAATTAATCTAAAATTTGTAGCTAGATGAGATGTTCATATATGGAAATATGATGATATGCTAGATGTGCTGCTAGGTCAAGATGGCATGATGATATGGCATGATGATGTGGCTGATGATGTGACATGATGATGTGGCATGATGATATGGGGCTAGATATGGGGGGCTAGGTGGAGGTATTAGCACAATGCCTACTATGAAAAGAATAACCATATCATCATAAAATCATAACATCATAAATCATAATATCCTAAATCGCAATACTGCCGCATCACCTGTTTGCCTTATCATCCAGGACATTATCATGTCTGCAGTTTTTGGCTTGATTCTATTTGAGACGTGCCATTCTGAATTTGACATTCTTGTAAGCAATCCTTTGTGTAGCAGATCAAAGATAATTTTGTTAAAAGTTAACTCATTGACATGTGTATTGTACATTTGTCCAAACATCACATGTGAGCGATGATATTGGCCAATATCTTGCATCATGTTTTTTATGTGTACAAGTAAGAGTAGTGAACGTGGAGTAATATCAAGCCGGGCAGCTTCAAAAAGTGCCAAACCTTTGGGCGTTGCACGAAGTACTTTTTTACCTAATGTTTCTAACATGCCACTTCGCACTGCCTTTGATATGGAATTTGAAACTATGCGATACTTTGCTTTTGATTTTCCTGCCAGTATTATGAGATCTTTTTTTTCTAGTGTTGATACATCAACTACATCAAGCATTCTAAATAGCATGGAATTTCTTTTTACAAAATTACTTTCGTACCAGTCTACAGGGAGTTGTACGGTCCCTGTTTCACTGCACTCATGCGATATTCTCACGCAACACGCCGCCAGCATTCCAAAACCACAGTAATTCAACGTGTGGTTTGTACATGTTTTTTAAGAATGACACCTCACAACATATCACATCACAACATATCACATCATAACACAACACATACGCCCAAATTAAAATAAATTCATCGTGATTTTTTCTCAACATATCTACATGGGATATCTCTTTACAAATCATAGAATCAATTTGCAGTAGAGTTTTTTTAGATGATATCATTGCAAATTTGATTTGAAATTTCATATATGTCACTATAACAATATCATCATTACCATTACCCATACCATTACAGGTGTTATTTTCATTATTACCCTTTATGTTATTTTTAATGTCATTTCTAATATCATACTTTATACTGTTCCCAACCTCTGTGTTAATATCATGATATGTTAATTCCTGTAAAATCCATTCTTGAAAAACCTCAAACATGTTTGATACATTTTGCAATATGTCCATGTAGTATCTAATCTTGCTTGTACAGTATGCATAGTTTATCACAACTAGACAAACATCAATCATACTAGTATGATGTATGATATGATTTAGTTGAAAAACCTGCAACAAACCATTTTCCACATCTAACCATGGTGTGTGGTTGTTTCTTTGGCATTTTTGTAATTTTTCATCACATCTGCACATATTTGTAGAAAATATGGTGTGAATCATACTCGTATCATGTACGCTATACGTATTGCTAAGAGCTGAAACTAGTGCTCTATTAGCCAAACTAGTACGATTCAATTCTCACGTCAACACCATTTTGAGGGTGTGTATGCAGGTTGTGTTTTGTAAACCAAAGCTCAATATCTCTGGTATTACCATGATATTTTTCACCGCATATATTACAGCAGATCATACTTTGGATAGTTAAATTTGCATATATAGGCTACAATAGTAATCGCTGACTCTTTTTGTCAGTATTTGTAAATGCCATTTGTGACTAGATGCAGCTACAAGGCCTACTAATTTGAATAAAAACACTAGTCTTTTGGTGGTCGTGCAAACAGGTTTTCTGGATTGTTATGATATTCCACAGGTAGCATTGGATCCTTTTGCCTACCAGTTAAAATCCCTACAACACTATCATCTTTTTTAATAATTCCACATGACGTGAGTTTTTTGATTCCTGCCACTGTTGCTCCAGATGCCATCTCACAGTCAAACCCATTTAATCCTACAGCAGACATGCCATCAAGCATTTGAGCATCTGTTACCGTATCTACTATACCATTTGTAAACTCTAGTGCCCGCAGGCCTTTGAGTATATTTGCAGGTCTGCCAATTTGTATGGCAGTAGCCTTTGTGTTTGGTCTCTTCTTTTGTTCATCAAGACTCTGATAATATCTGTGGATTAGTTCAATGTTTGGTTTGCCTTGATTCCATCTGAGTTTCTCACCCTCAAAGGAACCATTATACAAATCTGAGAGTGTACTTGCTCCTTTAGAGTTAATTACTGCAATACGGGGTATTTTTTTAATCCATCCCCAATCATATAATTCCATTAGTGCCTTGCCGCAGCTCGAAGTATTTCCAAGTGCACCGCCAGGATATACAATCCAGTCCGGAGGTTCCCATCCTAGATATTCTAGTGCTCTATATGGAATGGTCTTTTGCCCTTCGATTCTAAATGGATTTACAGAGTTTACAGTATAGCCGTTATTCTCTTTTGTGTCCCGGAGTGACTGGTCTAGGGCATCATCAAAGTTTCCGTCAATCTTTACAATCTGTGTACCAAACTGATATGCTTGACTCAGTTTTCCAGGAGCAATCTGTCCTGATGGGATATAGACATCACATGCCATTCCTTCGTTTGCTGCAAACATTCCGGCAGATGCGGATGTATTTCCAGTAGATGCGCAGACTATTTTTTTTGCTCCTACCATCTTTGCATGTGTAACGGCAGTTGCCATCCCATTATCCTTAAAGGAGCCACTTGGATTGTACCCTTCGGGTTGTAGCCACAGATTCTCACTATTCAACCCTACAAATTCGGCTACGCGTCCCATGTGGTATGGCTTTGAGAGCCTACCTTCGGCACCATCAAGTGATACTAGATGTTTTGAGCACATTTTGGCATCACCGGTATCAATCTGGCAAAAGTTCAACAATTCCCTGAATCGCCAAACCCCACTTTCATTAAATATGCTACCCTGCGGATTTCGCCTATTATAGAATAATTCCCTCAAAGAGTATG
Source organism: Nitrososphaerota archaeon (assembly GCA_026712925.1). Lineage (GTDB taxonomy): Archaea > Thermoproteota > Nitrososphaeria > Nitrososphaerales > Nitrosopumilaceae > JAPOPJ01. The sequence continues at coordinate 7,694 of JAPOPJ010000066.1, read as the reverse complement.
GTGGTATATCTTTGTATTTTACATCTAGTAGATGCCCTGCCATACACTCTACACCTGTATATGTTATGGGGTATTTTGCACCACACTGTTCATCAATACACTTTAGATATGCCCTATCTTGCAATGTAAACCTGCGGAGTGGATGATAATTTATAGGTAAAAGGGTATAGTGTGGTATTTGCGTGTTTGTTGTATCATTATGTTTTCAGGTCCAAATACTAATTATACTTTATGAGTCTGATTAGTCAAGCATTTTAATATCTCGTTGAATTAATAATAAGAGTAAATTTGTCTGAGAAAAATGATAAAGACGGCAATAAAAAATCAGAGATAACGCATACTCCTGATGGTTCTAAGGAGGAGGTATTCTTTGATAAAGACGGCAATAAAAAATCAGAGATAACGCATACTCCTGATGGTTCTAAGGAGGAGGTTTTGTATTATGAGGATGGCAATCCAAAATCTATTACTACATACAATCCTGACGGTCGTATTACGGAGCAGGAATATTACAAAGACGGTTTTCCAGAATATCTTACTACATACAACTCTGATGGCCTTATAACAGAGTTGGTTTTGTACGCGTATTACGAAAACGGTAATCAAAAATCTCAGACTACATACAACTCTGAGAATCTTATAACGGAGAGAATTTTGTACGAGTATTACGAAAACGGTAATCCAAAATCTTCTACTACATACAACTCTGAGGGTTCTCCCGTTGAGCAGGTTTTCTACGAATATTACAAAGACGGCAATCCAAAATCTACGACTACATACAACCCTGATGGTCTTATAACGGAGCGAGTTTTGTATGAGTATCATAAAAACGGCATTCCAAAATCTACCACTACATACGACGCTGATGCTTCTCCAGTTGAGCGGATTTTGTTTGAATATTACGAAAACGGTATTACAAAATCTACCACTATATACAACCCTGACGGTTCTAAGGAGGAAGTTTTCTTTGATGAAAACGGCAATGAGAAATCTGGGATCACATACAACCCTGACGGCTCAATAATTGGTCACATATTGTACTATGAAAACGGCAATGAGAAATCTTTTACATCATACTATTCTGATGGCTCTATAAAAGTCCAAAAATTGTACTATGAAAACGGCAATGAGAAATCTGAAACTACATACAACCCTGATGGTTCTCCGGCAAAGCTGAATTTGTTCTATGAACACGGCAATAAAAAATCAGAGTTAACATATACTCCTGATGGTTCTAAGGAGGTTTTCTTTGATGAATATGAAGAGTTAAGATCTAAAACTACATACAATTCTGATGGTTCTCCTGTGGAGCGGATTTTGTACGATTATGATAGTTCTATAGTAAAATGGGATTTGTACAAGTATTATGAACACGGCAATAAAAAATCTAAAACTACATACAACCCTGATGGTTCTCCAATGGAGCGGGTTTTGTACGCCTACGAAAATGGCCATCTAAAATCCAAGACTACATACAACACTGACAATCTTATAACGCGGCAGGTTTCGTACGAATATTCTAAAGATGGTAATCAAAAATCTATAACTACATACCACTCTGATGATTAAACAACAAAATAATCAAGGGTTAAGAGTTTTTTCAAATTCTAGATGAGAAAGATTATTTCTCAAACTGTGTACTTGGATTGGTTTGATCATCTGACTATGTACGACAAGTGGTAGCGTAGTGATGTGAGAATAAGGGATGTGGGAACAAGGGATGTGGGAACAAGGGATGTGGGAACAAGGGATGTGGGAACAAGGGATGTGGGAACAAGGGATGTGGGAACAAGGGATGTGGGAACAAGGGATGTGTCAAAGCCGTTCCTTTTAGATATTGTAGTATTTATGCACCAGACTTGAATTTCCGCCAAACTTTTAGATTGGCACGATATTATGGTGCGGTATGGTGACATATAATGAATATTTGAGTGGAGTGTTAGAAAAGATTCTACACTCTCATTCCATATTATGTGGCCTTGCTGACAAGCCTGGAGACCTAGATATAATCAAAATAGAACTGTTAAAAATTAGAGGATTTTTACTAGTAATTTCAAACAAGCTTGATGCTACAAAGTACCCCGGAGTGGATATTACTCGACTTCAATCAAAGTCCCGGCACTATCTAGAGACATACTATTTTGAAAAAGAGATTGAGAATATTGCCTCGCTTTATGCCAGTGATCCAAGCAGGCTCAAGAATTTACGGTTAGTAATACTAGAATCTCTAAATGATAGAAAGTTAATTGCCGAAATAATGGAGGTAAGGGGGGAATTATAATTGGGTGATAAAAAGTGCGTGCTGTGTGGTTGTATGGATCACCGCCTGATTGGTTGCTCAAGGCATCTGGCCAAAAAGTGCAGCTGTTTTGAAGAATAATTGTATGGGAATGTGATGGTGTGATACATTGGTATCATTATAAGAACAAGCCTCAAAATGTATGGTGGCGGTATAGTGTGGGCATCAGAATTATGCTCTCTTTGGGCCTGATCGCAGATGAAAATTTAGGCAACAACGGCATTCTTTTGAAAGACACTCTTTTTCTGAATGATGCCCACAGATACCGCATTCGCAGCTTCTGCTCATAATGTATATGACACATTCTTAGAATATAACTAATTCCACAAATTTATCTGATTTTTGTGTCAATACTAGTGCTTTTTACCCTTGGTTTTTTTGGCGTGTTTATCAGATTTACCCTCTAATTCCTTTTCTACTGCTACTGCCTTGTTATCCACGACTCGAATTATCTCCTGAATTAGGCCATCTAGGTCACTGTCTGAGGCTTGTGGTTCTGCCGCTGTAGCGATCTCGTTGATTGTATTTGATATCTCGGCACTTACCTCCTCAAAGCTCTCAGGATCCTCATAGGCGACATTGTATAGATTCTTGAGGTTATTCACCTGGCCGATCACTTGATCTGTAAGAGTCAAGCGAAACTCTGTACCATTTACCTCAATTACCTTTGATATCACAATTCTAACTTTACAGTATAGTCTTTAAAGGTGTTTAAAATCTAGTCTGATTTGAAGCGATTTTTTGTATAATTGATCGGGTTCAAGTAGTTGATGATATTTTTGGTCACAGGTGATATTTTTGCCTGTATCTGGTAAACTTGAATGTCATTTGTATGCGCATTTCAGGGTGTGATTATATAACCATGAGATATGTGATATTGTGTCCTCAATCTGATGATATGTGGCAAACTTTCTCAGCTCATGTTCACTCACATTATTATGATATTCCACATAATACTTGATAAATGTAAACAATCTGTCGGCCTCTAGTTTTAGTCGCTTTATGTACTGTTTACAATCCCTGTCTATATGCTCTTTGGATATAAGATTCGTCCACAAATTCAATGCTTTTTCCAAATCTCCATTCTAGCTACATGATTGTGCACTACCACAAATCCAGTTCATAGTTAGTTTTGTGGTATTTGATTAGCAAACTATTGAAAATACTCTCACCGTACTTGAAAATGACATTGAAAAGTATGGAAAACCAGCAGGAATACTCATGGATCATGGTTCACAGTTTTATTCAAACCTAAAAGTGAGCGCAGTGAGGGGCAAAAGCGAGTTTGAAAAATTTGAGAAATTTTTACGTGTATTTGATGAATGTTTGAAGAATGATATTGATTCTATTTTTGAAGTAATTCCCATAGATTGGAAAACAAATCCAAGAAATGATTTAGACCAACTACGCATATCTATAAAAAACACACGTAAAGATAAATTAAGAGAAGTTATTAAGAATAGTACCCTATTAGGAAGTGTTATCTAAATGACCAAATACCAATTTTCAACAGTCAAATTAATTCCAAATTTAGTAAGAGATGAATCAGTCAACATTGGAGTGATTTTATATGATTCTGAAGAAAAAAGGGCATATCCAAAGTTTACAACGAATTGGAAAGAAGTGTCTCACAGAGCAGGCGTTGATCAGTTATCAGATCTTCCAAAGATATTAGACAAAGATATTAAAACAGATGATGATTATTTAGACACATTATCATCAACAAAATTTCAAGACAGTTTAATTATAACAAAACCAAAACCAATCTCAATTATTGAATCTCTTAACGAAACTCTTGACGTTTTATTTGATACTCAGATTAGTTTATCTGCTGAAGATGCCACAGAATGTAAACAAATTCAAAAATTTCATAGTTGGTTAGGAAATTTAATTACAAACATGAAATTCCCTGAAAAAACATACAAAACATCTTATACATTTAACCAAACAATTGTTGATAAAAAATTTCCATATGTATTTTTAAAAGATAAATATCCTTACTTGGGGCTTGATTATCTGTCATTTATTCCTACTACAATTCTCAACAATACAAAACTCAAATCATTTGACATTAATTTAATTAGAAACTCCCAATCAACGAAAAAAACAATTTTTCAGCTATTTTCTACACAAGAAAAAGATGAGATTAAATTAAATGATAAACGTATTAAAAAAAGTTTAGAATTACTAAAATTAGTAAAAATTCCAATCATTTACAAAAATGATTTAGAGTATGAATTTGATAAACTTTGTAAAATTTTAGTTACAACATAATGTATTTTTTTACTATTTATGCCCATGAGCTTAAATTTTTGAAATATAATTAACCCAATTGAAACATATTTCGAGCACTACATACGATATGCCGTTTGAAAAATATCACAGCAGAAGAAATCAAACAAAACAGAAAAGTAACCCAGAGTTTCTAAAAAACTGTTAGCAGTCCACATGATATGTTTTGAAAGTAAAATTACTAAAGAGATGGCAAATAGTCTCATGCAATCTCGACTGGGCCTTAATGTAGTTTTTACTAGTGTATCACGGCCACACCGTTGGAGGGGGTTCTGAAGGCAATCTGCCATTAAACACATAATGGAATAGTGCCATGTTTTTTGATGTTGTTGTGTGACAAGTGAATCATCTGTATAGATTCCAGTATGGTGTAATAGTGCGGCATTTAACATGATCCGTGCGTTAAAGAATGCCACCGAGTACACAAAGCACAATAACCTGACAACTGTGTCTTACTGTGTGTTCTGACCCTTACATTTTCAATCATTCCATATTCTAGAAAGGATTCAAAATAAGCAAGTTTGGTGAAAAGCTAGATTCTGATGTGCAAAAAATATAATCATACTAGTGTATTTAACAATAATTATTGAATTTTATGTGAATATGTTCAAAAACATCAGGCGATTTAGGACCATCGTTGGTATGTCTGAGGAAGAATTTGATTTGTTGGCATCGCGGGTCAAAGAAAGATTTGAAAAAACAAAACAGCTGACTGCGGAGCCCGTAATTATAGTATAATAACCCTTGGTAACTGTATGGTTACCTACCTTCCTAAATGCATGACATTTAGAATATATCATGAAAAAAGGTGTAAGCACTGTCAAATAGAATGGATACTTCAGTAGGTATAACGCTAGGAACTTCAGTGAACTCGGTGCCAGATATGGCACATGTCAAGAGAAGTGGTACGGTAAATGGCATGATGGTGGGAACGCTAGTTGATGCGGCAGTCAATACTGCAATAGATGATGCAATAGATGATGTAATAGATGATGTAATAGATGAAACAGTCGATATGGTAGTTGATGACATAATGGATGACATGATTGATGATATGATAGATGATATGATAGATGACATAATAGATGCAGAGATAGATATGGCAGTCAATGTGGCTACAGGCAGACTAGTAGATACAATGATAAAATCAAGTGTAAAACAACCCATACATCTGATGAGAAAACCTACAAAACAGGCAAAAAAATTCACTACAAATCACTCACATCTAGCAAAGAGGGAAAAAGACATGGCAGCATCTAGAACACGCAGACAGCGAGGGTACCAATGGGAAGAAACAATATCAAAGCGATTCAACTCTACAGATGGCTGGAAGGCATTCCGGCTTGGCTCTCCTAGTACAGGACTTCCAGATGTGTTGGCAGTAAATACTGCCGGACGCGCCATATATGCAATTGAGGCAAAGTCTGGCACATCTATGTCTCTGCCTGTTCCAGCAGATCAAATACAGCGGTGTATGAAGTGGACCCAGACATTTGACCTCTACAAGGAGAGAAAGGCAATCCTTGCATTCAAATTTCTCTCAAAAAAGAGGCTCGGTGTAGGCAAATATGAGGGTCGAGAATTAAGAGAGTTCTTTAAAGTATGGGGCATGAAAAGACCGCCTGTTGACTGTATTTGCACGTATGAGGGTAAAGTGTTTACAAGAATTAATGGGAAAAAGACAGAGTTACGCCTAAAAGAACAAGAGATGCCGTTTAAAACCAGACAGCCAGCAAGTACAAAGAGATTCAAATGATTTTTTAGTAATGAGTGAAAAGAAAACCTATGGAAAATGAGGAAAAAACACCAGAACACATAGAATCAGAGATCCCTGCCACAGAGTTGCGTAGTGAATCCTTGCTTGATACTGTCTCAGAATCTGAATCCAAGACAAACTCTAGGATTAGTTTTGAAGAGTTTACAGATGAGCGTACGCTAGTAAGCCATGATGCGTTTGGAAACAAGCAGATGAAGATAAAGGTCTTGGAGGTATCTGATGAGGTACCGCCAATAAAGTGGAAGTTTGGAGACAGAGTCAAAGTAACAAAGATACTAGTTACCATAAAACACCTTTCCACCCAAGAAGTCGAAGAGGCAGAATTTGACATAGAGGCAATAGAACGAGAGTTGGCAGAAAAAAGACACTATACATCAACTAACAGATGGGTGCCTGCAAATGAAATTAAAAACGGCTATGTCCTTGGCTCTAGACACACATCTCTAATCAGCGATGCATCTGCTCTGGATTATATCATATTCTAGTATGTATATTCTAGGGGCATATTCCAATACAACACATCTTTGAAAAACAAACAAGAGATTCTTGGTATGTAGTTGATTTTAGGTACTTGTTCACGCCGTGCCTAAATTTTCATTGTTTATGGTAATATTATACTAACATACGGATCAATATAGAATCTATTACCTAGTTAACTGGACGTACAAATCACAATAGGTATACAAACAAAGGTCTGTCAAATCTGACCACACAAACAAGATGATAAAGTTTAAAAGTTGGATGTTAAATGTATACAAGTTGAAAAAAATACTGATAAAAATTATCTTTTTCTTTCAAAATAAAATTTACAGATTACAAGATAAAAATCACAAATTACAAGATGGATTTGATACCATTCAAGCTGAGATGTGTGGCAAATACACTGAAAATCAATCTCTTAAAAAACAATTCAAAGCAAAAGATAAAACCATCACATCATTACAATAGAAATTACACAAAACTCAAAAAAAACATCAAACTGAAATAGACACTCTAGAAAAAACGTAACTGTTCACGTTTCATAATGGTTTGTGCATAGATAGGGAAGAATGCATGCTGATTTTGTGTATGTAGAAACATGGATGTGAACATCTGCATGCCATATTTTGGGGCTAAATCATGTGAACAGTTATCTTGCATGTTTAGTCTGTGTATGAGTGTAATTCTAGAAAATTATTAGTAAAGTATGCGAGATTTCTTTTCAAACTTTGTATTATATCCTGCCCGAAGTGACTGGAATTTTTTTGTGTTCTTTAAGAATATGATTATATATTATTATAATAATATAATCATTCTATATAATCATTCTATATAATCATTCTATAT
>JAPOPJ010000057.1 GCA_026712925.1 Nitrososphaerota archaeon | reverse complement strand
TGCCATAGTAGAGCATATTGACAGTGCTGGAGTACATTCAGGAGATGCTATGATGTGCATACCTCCGTGGCGTCTCAGCAACAAAACTGTCGAGACCATTACAGAGTACACCAAAAAAATTGCAACCACATTTAATATAGTAGGACCGTTTAATTTACAATTTCTCATACATGATGAACATGTCTATGTCATAGAACTAAACATACGGGCATCACGTTCCATGCCATTTGTATCAAAGTTAGTCAGGACAAACCTGATAGCATTAGCATCCAAGGCAGTATTAGGTATGGAATTGCCGGCCATCCCAGAGGACAAGTGGAGACGCATTCCCAACTATGGGATCAAAGTTCCACAGTTTTCATTTATGCAGTTAGATGGTGCAGATATTGCACTTGGAGTAGAGATGCAGTCAACAGGTGAGGCAGCCTGCTTTGGAAACAGCTTTTATGATGCACTTTCAAAGGGACTTACATCAGTAGGTTACAACCTCCCAGAGAGTGGAACCGCACTAGTTACTGTAGGTGGTGCCATAAATAAAGAAAAGCTATTACCAACAATAGCCAAGCTCAGACATTTAGGCTTCAAAATTCTAGCTACTGAACATACAGCAGAGTTCTTTGAGGAAAAGATAGGCCAAGTAGAAACAGTACACAAAATATCAGAGCCAGACAGAAAACCAAACATATCAGATCTCTTGTATGAACGAAAGATTGATTTTATTATAAATATCCCTAGCACGTCAACTCTGGAAAAATACGTCGGCATGCTTGAAGACGAATATCAAATTAGGCGCAAATCAATTGAGCTTGGGATTCCAGTTCTTACCACTTTAGAGCTTGCAAGTTCTTTTGTAAATACACTAGAATGGCTCAAAGACAACGAGACTACAAAAGAGCCTATCAAACCCTATGATGTGCACGAATAGTTCAGAGAAATCCATGTTCAATGTCACTAAATCTCTATGGCAAACTAGCCAAGGTTTCTGTCATGATATCTAATGGCATCTGTCATGATATCTAATGGCATCTGTCATGATATCTGTCATGATAACAAAGTAAAACATACCAAATCACAAGACGTGTGATTAGATTACCTGTTCCAGCACGGATTCATCACCTATAATTGTGCCATCTAGTGTGACAATCCTTGCAGACTGTACGGAGTTGATCCTTTCAATTATAGGAGAGATTGATTTTTTGTACTTTATTTTGTGTGTCGCATAAAAATATTTGTTAAATGATGGCATGATGGTTATCTCTAGAGTTCCAGATTGATCAGGGAAGATGTCTTGCTTGTCTACTTTTAGTGAGACCCATACACGCTGGCCATTAAGCACCGAATACTCTTGAAAGAATACAGGATGGATGTGGCCCATGATTATCTTTTCAACATGCGCAAAGTTTGCACTGGGCATAGTGTGTCCGTGTGTCAAAAGCACGCCCTCCTCAACCATTCCAGCAGGACTAATCAGAGATACCGAGTTAGGCACCAATCTCTGAATGTTTGAATCGTGATTTCCAGGTATTAACACCACATCACACATCTTTTGAATTTTCTCAAAAAATTCCGGTACATCATCCCACTCTTGTCTGGTAATTCGGCTTATACTGGACTTTACATCCCCCAACAATATGACACAGTCTGGTTTTTCACCACGTATAATTTCAGATACTTCTGCAATTGTGTGATGTATGGTTGTGTTCTTTCCAAGAAATATTTCATTTGCTACAAGACTGTTTTCAAATCCAATGTGGATGTCAGTTAAAAGAAGGCATTTTCTCTGACCGCTCATCACCATGACCGGTTTTGATGGAATTATCCTAGTTTGCGGCATCAAAGATATACAGACGTATAGGGATTAATTCCTTGTGAATAATTCAGATAGAATAAAGTCAGTAGTAGCTGAAAACAGAGTAAAGGCACACATATTTGAGCCTAGTATGAGAGTTATTTGGACCGTGGTAGGAAATAGTGAGCACTGGATAGACCCTGATGGACATTATTGCTCATGTGCAGGATATTATTTTGGTACAGCGTCAGGCAAAAAATCATGCTACCACCTAGATTCAGCAATGTTGGCAATAAAGCAAGACAGGATAGAAATTGTACGATTCTCTGATGACGAGTTTGGCGACTTTATTTCAGGTCTGATTTCAGAGTTGTAATGTTTGATTCTGTTATGTAGAGAAATGAAGAATGCAGTACACACGGTTGAATCTCACTCCTTCGAATCCATTATAACTAGGCAAGTGCAACCACCACCATGGATGAGGATCAGCGCAATGAAAAGATTGAAGAGATTGCAAACACAATGTTACATGACAACATATCCCCAGACGAGCAAGACAAGACACGCATACAAAAATACATACCACAAGTCATGTCGAACTATTCTGTTGATGAAGCAGAGGCAATGCTGATGGTGTATGAAGCCCTACTGTATAGAAAACTAAAGAGTTCTGACGGAACACATGATCCGCTAGAAAAAGGAAATAGTTTTGGTGCTGGTTTTAGTTAGTCCAGTTTGATAGAGTCAATATCATCTTTGACGACTCCCTTCCACAGGCCAATCATACCTTCAGGCTCTACTTCTTCTACGCGGGTAATCCTTTGAATCTTGATGTGATCTGGATTCGGAGGCATCCATAACATTGCCATATAGTCTCCCACCTTACCGACCTCATCTGGACGTGCCATGATTATTTTCTCAGTAGCAAAACCACCAGATACAAGGGCACCTTCTGCCTTGTCCTTGAGATCCATCCTTCCATGCAAAAACAAGTAGATGCTCTTGGACGTATCAATATCTGCCATGAATAATATAAGATTTGAGGTTAAATCAACCTTTCCCAAAGGAAAATTCCGCGCCAAAAAGGGTTAAATTAGTATCTTGGTATTTTTGATCTGTGAAGATATTTACCGTGGGCAACAAGTCATTTGTAACCAGTTTCCAACTTGCTGGCGTACCGGGCGTAATAACAGACACGCCACAGGGTGCACTCACAGAGATAAGAAAACTTACCGATGACTCTGATGTCGGCTTGATTTTAGCCAGTGACGATCTCACCACTTCAATTAATGACGAGTTAACTGCACTGCGTGCAGAAAAATCCACCCTTGTATTTGCACTACCTGCAGCAGGCAGTGAAAAAACCCAGGTTGACTATAGAGTAATGCTTAAAAAAATTCTAGGCGTATAGAACCCATCTGTGCTAGTCTGTCCAATATGTAAAAGTCAAGTTTGTTTGTGTGTACGGGTCAATAGATTTCCAAGTTGTACAATTGCCCAATAATACTACAAGTACATTTCATGATACATTTCATGATATTCATAACAGCATTCACAAGATAATTTACAATACGCCACAAAGATCAACACACGTATGGAGTAAAAAATACTATTTCATCACATTCTGGCAGATGTAAATTTGAATAGTCCCGAGCACCCCCATACATACTACAAGCATTCCACACCACATGTTTGGCAACATCTAAAAACCACATCCAAATACCAAATCATATGAAGACTGCCGTTGTGAATGGACCATCCTCCATATCAGTAAATGATACCCCAATGCCCAGCATAGATGCAGGTGAGATTCTAATTGAGATGCAGGCCTGTGGCATATGCGGTTCGGACTTGGAAAAAGTCTTTGGACATTATGGGAATCAGTCCATGAGACTTGGACACGAGCCAGCAGGAATAATTCTAGATGTTGGTTCCAAAGTAACTGGATTTCAAAAAGGTGACAGGGTCTTTACACATCACCATGTCCCATGCTACTCTTGCACCCTGTGCACTCATGGTAATGAAACCATGTGTAAAAAATACTCTGAGACAAACCTTTCACCTTGTGGGTTATCAGAGCAGTATATAGTACCAAGTTGGAATGTGTCGCATGGTGGCGTACTAAAAATTTCAAATTCTACAACATTTGAGGAGGCAGCCATGATAGAACCTCTTGCATGTTGCGTCAGAGCATGGTCCAAGTGCAACTACAAAGAGGGAGATACAGCAGCAGTATTCGGAGTTGGACCAACAGGGATGATGCACATCATGCTTGCACAAGCAAAACATTTTTCTAAAATATTTTGCATCGATGTAAATGATTTTAGGTTGGACTTTGCAAAAAAATTCAACGTTACAGACACGATAAATGCTGTTGATACAAATAGATTTGAAAAAATCTCAGCATCCACTGATGGAATAGGTGTAGATGTTGCAATAGTTGCCACCAGTAGCATGACAGCATTAGAGGATGCAATCGAGATGGTAAGAAAGGGTGGCACAGTAATAATGTTTGGCGTGCCTTCAAAGGGGGCAGAACTAAATTTGGATATGTGCAAAATATACAACAAGGAAATCACGCTAAAAACAAGCTATGCCGCATCAGATGCAGACACTAAAGAAGCTCTTGATATGATAGAATCTGGCAAGATAGATACAAAACGGCTAATCACCCACAGATACACAATCACAGAATCCCAAAAGGCCTTTGAGCATGCTAAGAGTGGAGATGGTGTAATGAAGATCATCATTACAAAGTAACATCTTTGCACCCGCTCAGACTTGACTGTAGAGATAATAATGTTCATACTTGGTGCCCAAATATGGTGTAAAATTTGATACAGATGTGATATGCTAACACAGACATATGAAAATAATCAAGCTACAAGATTTTGATAATCCATTAAGAATAAACTTCCTAGATATGTCCAACTCTGATACAGGTACATAAAATAATCAAAACGTGATAAGTGCAACTGACAACTCTACATATCAGCAAACCATACAGCCAATATGAGAGATTATATATGATACAAACTTGTGATGTAGATATAGTGCTTGAAAACACAATTCTATACCAACTATAGTTAATCAATTAAATACAGCAACAAACTGAGCGT
>JAPOPJ010000059.1 GCA_026712925.1 Nitrososphaerota archaeon | reverse complement strand
GAAAAATACTGGCGGCAAAATGCAACCAACTCTAGTAGAGGATATTGAACCCAGTCCAATGGTAGAGTTAATGCTCAAGAAAAAATACTCTATGGTATTTTATGATTCAGTGACCATGCCATTAAAGTACTTTGGCTCAGAGCAACAGAATTTTCCAGCTAGAAGCACTGTGGCTAATCTATGGTATTCCAGTATGATCGATATAATAGATGAGTGCGATGCGTATGTGTTTGCTAGTCATCACTCTAGTAAGAATCCAGCGACACCTTATGCTAGAGAGCAGATGGCAGGTGGCTCAGCTAGTCAATTCTATTCAAAGATAATATTATTTTTGAAGCAATACAATCAAGTGAATCCTAACAGCTATAGGAGATTGAAATTGGTTAGATACTTTAACAAAGCTCCAAATGAGCATGAGACTTTATTGCAGATAACGAATAAAGGCTATATCGACAAAACACAGGAAGAAATAGACGCAGAGTTGGGATAAGTGGATCAGCAAGAGTCAGTAATTAATTTATTTTTAAGAGATGATAATCCTTTACCAAGAGGCACAATGCGAACATACCCAGTCTTAGATAGACGAGGTGGAGATGGCGTGGAATCGTGCAAGTCACTATCAGAGATAATGAATTTTTGTAAGCATAACAAAGATGTGTATATCAATTTGTTTAGCGACTGGCAAAAGGAACAGCACGTTTACGATATGATATTTTTAGATATTGATAATGAGGATTTACAGACTTCAATATGTAGTGCCATTAAAGTTGTAGTAGCATTAGAGGTAGCAAATATTCACGAATACAATATGTATTTCTCAGGCAGTAAAGGCTTTCATATCTATATACAAATGGAACCCACACTATTGAATAATTATCGAGTTGCAACAATGGGATTATTGAAAGAGTTGAATATATTGGATTTATTAGACAAAGTTGTATTTGAACCTAATAGAGTGACTAGAGTACCATATTCGATTAATAGTAAGACAGGCATGATGTGTGTACCAGTGACAGATATACTAGATGTAGAGGTATGCAATTTAGCAAATCTACAACATGAGGAACAAATATTGAAACCTAATGAGGGATTGGGTCAGCGTGTAAAGACATTTGATTCTGATAAGAGGGACGAATCAAGTCCCATGATGGCTAGTAGTAAACCTAGTGAGATGTTTAGTGATGTATTACTATATCCTGAGTGTATTACTGAAATGGTAGATGATGCTATGGACGGAGTACACTTAAACCATGTGCAACGTATGGAGATGGCAAAGTTTCTATTACATGTGCATGGACATGATGTAGAGAAAGTGTCAAAGTATTTTGAGAAACAGGACAATTACACTCCTAGTAAGACACAATATCAGTTAAATTATATTTCAGGTAGAGATTTGAAAATGTTAAGTTGTAAAGGTATGGACGATTATGGGTTATGTCCTATGAAGGATCAACATGAATGTCCGTTTTCACCTACCCTAAATTCATTTATTCGTAAGGAGATGATTCAAAATGCGAGATTGGGATAAAGACGAAAGATACAATATTGATATGCTTAAAGTTCTAAGAGGACTTGACGCTGATCACATTTGGGCAATACGATATTTTACGTACATGTCATCAATATTATTTCACAATGCGTTTGAAATTACTAAGGTGATGACCACTGACGAATTTATGTTAAAAACATCTGAGTTTATAGCACGTGGCATGAAAAATGTGTCACAAGCTGTATGCAAGGGTGTGAATGTGAAAGAGTTGCTGACAGATACTTGTAAAGTATGTAATACCAAATTAGATAGATACGATATGGTATTACATTGTGCTGATCACATACAGCAGAAATGCCAAAATGATAATTTGGAGTTCATAAATGATGATGTGATTGAACAGATTAGGGAGGTAATGCTATTGGAACAAGAGTTTTTGGAGCATGTCGCAGAACCCTGAGTTTTTTTATATGGAAAATACTTGGGAGCATGGTGGACATGAGCTCAAGGTGTGGAGTAAAGATGGTGTTAAGGTAATACCACGACCACAAAAACCGTATTGTTTCGTACCGTATGCTTCAACTGGAACTACCTCTGGCTATAAAGATGCGATATATCATCAACCAACATACAAGAGAGAGTTTGAGAATCCCAAAGATGTGAATGAGTATGCACATGCTGGGAATAACACATGGGAAGCTGATATACCGTATATACGTCAGTGCATGATGGATCAGGATTGGAAAATTGGTACAGTGCCTAAGGCGTATGTGGATATAGAAGTTGATGATAGTAAAGGCGTACCACGTGCTGAAAAGGATCCAATTATCTGTATAGGCATAATATTTGATGACGGTAGAGAGGTATATCTCACTGGAGATGAAGATAAAATGCTTGACGATTTTATAGATTTAATGAAAACTGTGGGCATGATAATTACGTATAATGGTGGTACAGATGTATGGGAAACGAGGTCGTTTGATTTACCTTATCTATCGAAACGTTACAAGAAAGGTAAGGAGCCTAGATACCAATTTGATAAAGCATTGAGGCATTGTGCATTTGTTGACTTATACCAAATCTACAAGTATGAAATGGGCAGAGTCGGTAAATCACTAGCAGGTGGATATGGTTTGGATAATGTGTGCAAGGTTGAATTGGGTAAGGGTAAGATTGAACATACTGAGAAATTTAGTGAGATGACACCTGAGAAATTAAAAGAATACAATATGCAAGATATTAGAATACTAAAGGAGTTAGATGAAAAGTTTTCGTTTACAGATTTACAGATAGATATGGCAAGGCTAACGAATCTATGTTTAGTTGCGTGGAGAAAAAATCGTAAGTGGCATGAGCTGTCACCGTTAATAATGGTTGATCAATTAGTGCTAAAAGAGAGTCGTAGTTTAAATCTAGTATTTCCAAATAGATCATTTGAGAAATCGCAGTCTATTGTAGGAGCGTTTGTACTTGAGCCTAAAGTTGGATTGCATAAGGGAGTGCAGAATTTTGATGTAAAGCAAATGTACCCAAGCATTATGATACATGAGAGGATTAGTCCTGATAAAAAGCGAGTGATAATACCAAATATTCTAGTGAGACTTAAAGAGAAACGTGCTGAATTAAAGGCTAGATATAATGAGACAAAATCTAAACAGGACTATGTGACACAATACAATTACAAAGTCTTGGCAAATACCATATATGGAGCGTTTCAAAATCCTAGTAGTAGAATATACGATAGGGGTTTGGCTCAGTTTGTTACTAAAATGGGTCAGGATATTATTAAAAAGACTATGGCTGTGGCGAAAGATATGGGGTATGATACGATATATTCAGATACCGATAGTGTATTTTTGCAAGTGCCAAAGGAAAGTGCTGGAGATATTTGCGATGTGTTCAATGTAAAGATTCAGCCTTATGAGTTAGAAGCTGGAGAATATTATGATTCTATATTATTTGTTGGAGATGCTACTGGTGGAATTAAGAAACGTTATGCTGGATTAACAGATGGCGATTTGAAGATTGTAGGTATGGAAGCTATCAAGAGGAATTATACTGTATTGAGTAGGGAGGCACAGACTTTGACACTATGGAAAATACTGAATGGTGTGAACGTTGCGGATTGTGATAAGTGTGTTAGGAATTTGAGATATGCTATGCATGAGGGTAACTATGATAATTGGTTAGTTATTACGTCAGGTGTGAAAGCAATATCTGAGTATAAAGTCAAATATCGAAAAGATGGTGGTGCAAGTAAATTGCCTCCACATGCTAGGGCTATGAAGATGGCGTTGGATATGGGATATCCTCAGACGTACGATATACAGTATGTGAAGACGAAAACTGATGTGGCTCCGGTGTTAGAGACTGAGCCATTTCCCACAGATATTGATTATGAATGGTATTATGATAGACAGATAAGGGCGCCTATAGATCAAATATTTAATTCTGTGGCTATACAGAATGGCACATATCAGAAACCAAAGGCTATAGCTAAAAAAACTGCAAGTAAATCAATTTTAGATTTTATGAGCTCGTAGGTTTATAAGATAATGCAACCATAGATTCTACATGGTAAATCCAGAATTAGAACAGAAAATTCGAGTATGGGCAGCAAACGACCCAAAGATGAAGCGATTTCTCAAAAACGCACCATTGATCAGAAAGATGTACATGAACAAACATACTGCAAAGTCTGTTGAAGAGTTTATGGAAGATGGCAAGGTTGAAGTTGATATAATGGTTATGTCAACAAATAAACGAAAACCCATCACTCTCTGTAGTACGTGTTTCAAGAAAACGTGTGACTGTGGGTCTGAAGACTACAAGGAACGTAAGGCTAGATCGTATAATGTGGCAGATGTCAATTATACTGGGACAGATGATGACGGGGCATTAATTCAAGTTAATTTTGCTCCATTCCAAGACGATATAGAGAAATACCCAAACTTAGAAGAGGGCAAATGCTATCGTGTGAGCGGTATATTTGCAGTATTTCCAAAAGGAAAACCAGATGGGCGCAGAGAAATAAAACCCATTGATGTTGAGGAAATACAAGTAGAGGATATAAAGGCACCACAATCTAGTGTAGATGATGCGGTGAAGGCAGCCACAGGACTATTGAAAATCGGGAACGGTAAAGTTACTGATACTAAGTGGCACGCTGTCATGTCTGAATATTCCGATGCATTGCCTGAAGTTATGATCGCACTGGATCTAGTTGAGAAAGATGGAGTGATAACTCGTGATACGTCTTAGTCAAATGGAAGATGCGGTACGCGCCGAATTTAGAAACAGACAGTTCTCGGCATTGCAAAAGAAACGTGTCGGATTACTCCACGTAACCGATATGGTGAGGCAATGTTCGAGAGAAATTTTTTACTCAAAGATGCGGGTTCATAATACAACCCACAATTATAATACGGAATCATTAAGTTATTTCTTTGGAGGGGAAGCGGTACATCAGTTGTTAGATTCAGCATCTAGTACAGGGCAAGGTGAACAACCACTCTACTACAATTTCGTAGATGATAAGAAAGTAGAAATATTTGAAGACCATATAGATTTTGAATTAACGAAAGAGGCTAGAGAATGGAGTGAGTCAGATTGGTTAAAAATTCTAGTGGGAGAACGAGATGCCTTATACCGTACCAAGATAGATGGAGTCGAGAAAGATATTCTAGTTGGTTATAAGACATGGG
>JAPOPJ010000060.1 GCA_026712925.1 Nitrososphaerota archaeon | reverse complement strand
CAATATTCCAAGCAGAGTCAATCACATCAAGATATTCTAACATATCAAATCTGTTCTGTGTGCACTGAACAATCTGGATTGTTTCAAGGATATGATCAAATACGAACAATATCAATATCAGGAAATTAAATTAGAAAAAGTCTCTAATTTGTGGGAGACCCCACCACCCATACACCTTAAATCCTGCAAAGTAGATACCACAATATTGGATGACAAGTTTACAGCAGAGCAAAAGACACAGATTATTCTAGAATCACTCAAGGTTGATACAAATACAGCAGAACTGTGCCAAAAACACAACATTCACCCTAAGACACTTGATGCTTGGAGGAAAATATTCATGGATGGAGGCAGAGCTGGTCTAAATTATGATGAAGACGACAAGCACATATCCACCAAGAACGAAAATGCTCTCCTCAGAAGAATAGCAGTCGAGAAGGCAATGGCTATCGGTATTTTAAAAAAAACTCTAGAGGAGAATAGTACAAAATAGATAGTGCAAAATTTCCCTAACTTGCCAGATTTAGATAATTGCATAAAGAATTGAATTTTGTGTACGATTGATATACTAAATCATATTTTGTTTTTAGACATATATTTGAAGTCATGTTTTCTTGTCTAGCGTTGTCCTGCCACCATACCCAAATCTTACACGCATAGAGTAAATTATTTGCCACATTACAATAATGGTCTGTCTATTTTATAGCAGATATATTAAATGATTTAACCTTGGATATTCACAGGCAATACAAGAGATGACAGATTGGAAGTTATCCGATAAGTTATTGTTTTTTGACTTTCCTCCACATATGAAACATAGATGGGGCGATTTCCCATACATTTCTCTATGAGATTTCTTAATTCTTGATCGCTTAATCTTTTAATTATTTCCCAATCTAATTGTCCTTCATTAAATAGTGTCAAATATTCAGGTAAATCTCTTACATTTTCAGGTAGTGGAATAATTTCTTTTTTCCTAACTGAGAAATTAATGTATGCAATCTCTGTATTTTTTCTACATTCCAAAATATGATTAATGAATTTGTGTTTGGAAATGGCTCTTTCATCATAATCTGTAGGTTTTATCATTTCCAGCGTCTTTAGGTAAAACTCGTTTATCATAGATGATAATATTATGACTTGTTCATCAAATTTATCTTTCCACTCTGGTACCATACTTTTGTAAATTTTATCATGCTTCATTATTCGTGCCCCGTAAGCAAATGTATTCCATATATCAAAATTCATATTGCACACATTTGTAATTAATTCCCCGTATTGCTTTTCATTTTCGTTTTCTCTCCATTTAATGATTCTAGTACATGCCACTTCAAAATCAAAGTATGCTTGTTTAAATTCTGCAAAGAGTGAATAAAATGGTAATGATGCAGTTGCAACATTTAGAATGTTCACCAGGGATTCCTTTTGAGTAAATTTAACATTATGCTCGATTTTTTTCCTATATGCTTCCATCTCTGGTATGAATCCCAATTTGAATCGAAAGTAAAATAATGATGGTGCATCATTATACTGTGTGAGAATCTCTTCCTCAGTAAGATATGTGGGTAAATCAGATACGATTTGCCGTAGAATCTGGCTGGCCTCTTGCAGGTTTTTGTCATATTTTG
>JAPOPJ010000061.1 GCA_026712925.1 Nitrososphaerota archaeon | reverse complement strand
TTTGGCGTTATTTTTAAAAAACAAAATTTCTAAAGATTTTTTGTCATACTATCTGAGGTGCATGTCAGTTTGAGTACATCAGATATTATAACAAATATTAAAAATGGGAATAGTACGAGTGCATCTAGTACTAGAATAAATTATTTGCAAAAACTTGTACGCGAGAATTTGATTGTAGCATATTCTAATGATGTGAGACGTGTAACTGGCATGGAAAATATACTTGGCACTATAGCATTGATGGCCTTGGCAGTATCTGGCGGGGCAGTATTTTACAGTGTAGCAATAGGACAGATTACATTAGATGAATCATACATCGAATTAGAACAGGCAAAATTTCTCTCATTAACTATTACTTCAAAGGATATCCTTGCAGTGATTGTTATATCAACTGATTCACCTGCAGGACTACAAATTACTGGCCCTGACATTGTACCCGTATATCTAGTGGATGAAAATGGGAATGCAGAAAATCATACCACACTAGAGCAGACAAACAGAGGATGGCGCATACACTATGATGGTTTAGTAATTCTTACAGACATACCTACAGACAGGAATGGTACATACAGACACATAACATTAGAAATTCAAAACTTACAGAGTTCTGCGGTTCATGCGGTGAGGATATATGAATAGTATAACTATACACTATTCTAGTACATCCAATGATATCATCATACTTGGGAGCGATATATCCTGAGAGGCAGACAGGTGGGTATGTCAGAAATCATCTCATACTTGGCAGTACTGGGAGTTGGCACAGCAGTTGGTACTACCATGTATGTCACATTCTCACAGTATAATGAGGATACAAGAGATGCTATTGAGAGCAGGCTTGATCTGGCTAAAATGAAGGCAAGTGAGCTACTTGATACATCCCATATATCATGTGATGACCGTAATCCAGCTGCAAAAAAACTCTACTTTATGATTCACAACTATTCTCCTGATGTATCTCTTGCAAAGAGTGATTTTGAGGCATTTGTGATTGATGCAGCTGGAAATATTTCACAAGGTGATATCTCTGAAATGACTTTTGAGCCTGTAGGGGGAATGGGTGATATCCTAGTAGCATCATCATCTGGAACAATACAATATCCACTTGATGACTGCCATGACACTTTAATCTTGAGGACGCCTGCTGAGGAGATAATAACCATAACATCTGATGCCTCTGATATTAGGTCGTGTCCTATTGGGCAAGAGTTCGTTGAAAATTCATGTGCATGTCCAGATGGTAAAAGTTTGCAAGATGGGAAATGTATAGTGTTAGATACATGTGTTCCTAACTCGAATTTTTGCCATGACAGCCAGTGTAACAACAGATGTGATAATACACCATTTCCTGCATGCAATGATGGGGATTGTGTAAAGAGTTGCAAAAGTATTTGCATGTACAATCGTAATGGTGTATGCGATGGTAATTTTTGCGAGGAAAATCAGATATGTGCTGGTGCAGGAATATGCAAATCTTGCCCAAACAACCAGGTAAAACAGGGGAATGTGTGTGGTTGCCCGGCTTCACTCCCACAATTATATAATGATGCATGTTATGCCGGAATTAGCTGTACAGCCAACAAGATACAAAAGGGGAATGTGTGTGGTTGCCCAGATTCACACCCGTATGAATATGATGGTACGTGTTATGATGATATTTGCAGTCCAACTACAAATCTCTGCCAAGAAACAAATCCTAATAATCCAAAACTTTGCCGCGATAAATGTCTCTCAAATAATATCGTTGGGGATTCTTGTAATGGTGCTGGTAGCTGTGTATGTCCTGTCGGACAAACAATACAAAATGGACGATGCATCACAACATACACGCCACCATCAAGATGTTCACCTGATACAAATCGGTGCCAAGAAGTTCATCCCAGTAACTCTAAACTTTGCCGCGATAAATGTCTCTCAAATAATATCGTTGGGGATTCTTGTAATGGTGCTGGTAG
>JAPOPJ010000062.1 GCA_026712925.1 Nitrososphaerota archaeon | reverse complement strand
TTGGGCTTTGGGAAGATGTGCTTGATAGCATAACTGATGTCCCAGATGTGCGTTCCCAGGAATATGAAAGAGAGTCGCCGTTTGGATCCGTGCCAGAACCACTTAGAGTTACTGTAGCACCGGGTGCGACTACTTGGTTGGGACCAGCTTCTGCAGATGGTGATTGATTTGAAACGGTGATTGTTACAGTGTCTGTGGCAGAGTTTGTTCCATCAGATACGGTAAGTGTGAAGAGTATAGTGCCGTGAGATGTTGGAGCTGTAAATGTTGGGCTTTGGGAAGATGTGCTTGATAGCATAACTGATGTCCCAGATGTGCGTTCCCAGGAATATGAAAGAGAGTCGCCGTTTGGATCCGTGCCAGAACCGCTCAGAGTAACTGTAGCACCGGGTGCTACAGTCTGATCATCTCCTGCATTTGCAGTGGGGGATTGATTTGAAATAGTAATTGTTACAGTGTCTGTACCTGTCAGGCCGCCAGCAGATACAGCAAGTGTGAAGAGTATAGGACCAGCAGTTGTTGGTGCAGTAAATGTTGGGCTTGCAGTATTTGCATTAACAAGCATTACACCAGAACCAGCAGGGACAGTCCAAGCATATGATAGAGGATCACCATCAGAATCCATGGAGCCAGAACCGTCAAGTGTTACTGTAGCGCCGGGTGCGACTGTCTGATCATCTCCTGCGTCTGCAACAGGCGCATCAGATACGTTAATTGTGACCATGTCAGTATCTTTCAGTCCACCGGCAGTTACGGTAAGTGTGAAGACCATAGGACCTATAGTTGTTGGTGCAGTAAATGTAGGGTTTGCAGTTGTGGCATCAGTCAAGGTCACATCAGGTCCACTAGTCTGTGTCCAAGAATATGTTATAGTTTCACCATCTGGGTATGTAGAGCCTGTTCCATCAAGTGTTACAGTTGCTCTTAGCGCAACATTTTGATCAGGACCAGCATCTGCAATTAGTGCTCTATCTACACCAAGTATCTGGACACCATCATCTATAATTCCTGTCACACCAACATATGTCTTGGAATCAATCATAAATGAAGTAATTCCACTTGCACCATCAAGCTCAAGAGATGTAGTATCAGTGAGAGAATATATGGCAGATATGTTATCTGGATCCGAGACATCAATTATTTGTACACCATCATCAAGTCTTGCCGCCACACCAACATATGTCTTGGAGCCTATCGTAAATGAAGTAATTCCACTTGCAGTGGCAAGCTTGAGTGTTCTATCATCCATGAGAGAATCTGTGGCAGATATGTTAGTTGGATCCGAGACATCAATTATTTGGACACCACCACCAAGTCTTGTTGCTACACCAACATATGTCTTGGAATTTACCATAAATGAAGTGATTCCATAAGCGCCAGCAGTAATAGGGAGAGAACCTGTGGCAGATATGTCAGTTGGATCCGAGACATCAATTATTTGGATACCACCAGTGTATGAGGCCACACCAACATATGTCTTGGAGTTTATAGTAAATGAAGTGATTCCAAATGCACCTCTAAAATTATGTTTTGTATCAGTCGTAAGAGAATCTGTGGCAGATATGTCAGTTGGATCCGAGACATCAATTATTTGGATACCGTTATCATTTTGTGCTGCCACGGCAACATACGTCTTGGAGTTTATGGTAAATGAAGTGATTCCGGCCGCACCTGCAAGCTGAAGAGTTTCAGTATCAGTAAGAGAGTCTGTAGCAGATATGTCAGTTGGATCCGAGACATCAATTATTTGGACAATATTATCAACTAGTCCTGTAACAGCAACATACGTCTTGGAGTTTATGGTAAATGAAGTGATTCCAAAAGGACTGTCAAGATCAAACATGTCATTATCTGTAAGAGAGTCTGTAGCAGATATGTCAGTTGGATCCGAGACATCAATAATTTGGATACCGTTATCACGTTCTGCTGTCACAGCAACATACGTCTTGGAGTTTATGGTAAATGAAGTGATTCCATAAGCACCATCAAGCTCAAGAGCTTTAGTATCAGTAAGAGAGTCTGAAGGTGTTAGACTAAAACCTGTCTGCGCAAAAGAATCCTCAAAGATTAGACCTATGGATGAAATTGCAAACACTATGAAAAGCCCCATCACATACACGATGGAGTGTGAAGGGGGGGGGGGAATCTAACCATCCCACAGTTCATAATGTAAGGGCGGTCTAAAGCCATTCTGCTTTTTTGATTCTTTATGTTCGATAAAATTTGCTGGGTCAAATGCAACTAATTAAATGAACCACATTCTCAAACCAAGTTTGTTGTACAGTTCTGTTTTAGGCACATAAAACATCCACATCAAGACAGTCTCAGGCAGTAATTCAGCACACATGGAGCATACTTGCAGACTGAGCGTACACATCACGCAAAAATATGAAATTATGTAGAGATGAGAATTGAACCACTCATTCCGATTCATGCAAGATGTAATGCAAAGGATGTGGTACTGGTGATGCATGGGAAAATGATGCAAGATCAACTCGGAGGCAGTCCAGAGACCAATATAGGTAACATGGACAAAGAAGAACGAGAAGAAAACCGCAGATTGTGGTAGAATATGGTTGGTTACAACAGAAGATGGTTAATTGGGATAATCATATCGGCATTCAAAAGGTTGTTTGGAGATCACATGTATTCTCGCAATTGGGAAAACATGGTTCAAGAAATAAAACTTAGAGTCGCCTTGTATAACAGGTGACACGAGGGGTAACAATGTAGGGACTAATGAGGGATGTGACAAATCTGTGACTTCTCTTTAAATACACTGTGGCGATTTATGCAACAGACTTCAGTAACAGGTACTCTAAAATATGAAGAAGGTGTATCATATACTAGACATGGGAGAGATTCCTTAGAGCCTCGCCGGAATGACTCCTTAGAGCCATTCCACCTTTGTCCTTATATTATCAGACTGTCGCGATACGTTATCTGTAAAGTTTGATCATCCCCCCACAACGGTTCGATTAGTTTGTAAAATTCATCATTGCCACGCTCATATTTCTGCCAGATCGCACTAGCTGCAAAATCTGCAAGTTGCAAACCCGGACTAAGATGAGATGGACAGAAATTGATGTCGTTTAAAATTTTTCTCATTTTGTCTGATCGTTGAGGGCCTATCTCAATCCCATTTTTTCTGAAACTAATAATCGCTTTTTGCAGTAACAAATTGAATTGGATTTTATCTTCGTCATGTATTACACTGCCTATTTTATCCAGCCTGTTCAGATGCATAGAAAACTTGTGGACAATAGAACTCATGGCATATGATTGTGGATGAAACGACCTTTCTCCCCATTTTTGTCTCACTGCCACTTTGTTCACGGTGCTATCAATTGCAACCAGCTTTAATTTCACAATAAGCTCAAACGTTTTGTAAACTATTTCATCTCGTTCTTTTTTGTTGATCTTTCTGTATATGCCATGTGCAGATTTTATCGCACTAAAATGTAATTCATACTCACTGTCGGGTCGGATGCTTCTAGTTTCCTCTGGAATGTAAAATTTAGAATTTTATCTACTCTCTTTTGCTAGCAAGTCGTTTGCGGGATCAATGATTAATCCTTCCAGTGTATGAAATCTATGTGGACTCTTACCATCCGACTTAAACCAATCAGTGTATCCAGAACTATCCGTATACAGGGGGCAATAATTCATAATCCAGAATGTCATGTTAACCTAATAAATCTCCCATACTTCGAGCTCGTCCACAAATTCAAGGCTTTTGGTAAATACTCAGTATTCTAAACAGAGCCAATACAATCAGATACTCTAACATATCAAAACCTGTTCTGTAAGCACTAGGCAAGTAAGATTGTTTCAAGGATATGACCAAAAGGGTATATCAATATCCTAAAATCAGATTAACAAAAACCTCGAATTTGTTGTAATCTTTAGATAGATCTCCTTATATGACTCAAGATACACGCCTTTTCGCGTTTACAATGAAAAAAAAATTTGGTATTGCAATAGTTGGAATAATAATAATAGCACTTATCGCAATATATGTAGCAGAATATACTTTCCTAGAACCAATACTCTTTGGCCATTACGAGACGTACCTCAAGACTACAATACTATACAGTAAGGTACCCGAAGAACAATGGATCTGGATGTATTCAAATCATACAGGTGTCAAAGATTTTGTAGAAAAATTTGAAAACCATACGATACACCAAGAGTTGGTCTACGGCCAGAAAAAAATAATCTACGAACACATGGATCATGGCATAACTACCCAAATCATAGTCTATGTCGGGGTACACTTTAGCGAGTTTATCATATTTCATTGTGCTGATGAAAACTTTGGATGGTCTATACCAATGTTCCAAGCCATATTCATAGAGGATATGGACTGTCAAAAGATATTACCCAAAGCAAAGAAATTTCGCGAATTACAAGAGCCTGTGAACAAACATCTCCAAATGATCGCCGATAACCCAAAAGCACAACCATAATTGTCAGGGGAAAGTAATTTTGGTATTTGGACACATATCTGCAAGGATGATTTCAAACAGTATTGGTGACTTTTTTTGTTCCAAATCCCTCGACAATTCTTCCCAAGATAGGGAGAACAACGACACGTCAATATACAGTACACCACATCAGGATACGCAGTTATTGTATTACAAAAGATATCAGCCAACCCCTGCCGGAAGCTAAAATAATCCTACAGGATGCCCACCACCATGTGCATAATATTACCGCTAGAGTCCATTTTAGTCACTAAAATAAGGCGGGTCTAGAGGGATTCGGACCCTCGACAACCGGATTAAAAGTCCGGTGCGCTACCTGGCTGCGCCATAGACCCTACAGATCAAAATGCCTGACGTGTATAATTTAGCCTTTTACAAAATATGATATGAGAGTGTATGATGTGAGAGGTATAGTATGAGAGGATATGATTCTACCCAGTCAGTCGTTGAAAAAACACCCCTGTCTAGATGTCGTGACTACCTCAATTTTGCTGTACAGTTTTGCTGTATGACTTTGATGTACGGCTTTGTCATACTTCTTGTAGTATGATTCCAACGTGTATCATTTCATTCAGGCATACAACAGACAGTGTCACAAGTATGATTATACCTGCCAAAATTCTAGATTCAAGACACAACACGACTGCCTAGAAAGACAGTATTTAGCTCAACCCAGGTATAATTACAAACATGCAAAACAGCAAGCATACTTGACAGGAATAAACAAGAAAACATCAACGTCCAGATGAATCGATTCTATACCACATATCACGATATGCTCCAAAAGATGTGGGACTATTTTGCGCCAGGATACTCTGTCACTTTTTTAGCAAAATCAATGTCAGTAAATGTCACATATCTTACCCCTTCAAATTCACACTGCTCTACCATCTTGCTGTCCTTTGTAACAATCACCAGTCCATTCTCCCGGGCAAACTTTACAATCTCAGGATCATCAGCCTCTTTTGCAGGGCAGTCAACATCCCCAACCATACGATAATTTACGCGGTGCTTAAGAAACCTGTCTAGTCCAAGCACATTCTCATCTAAAAGAAATTCTACTGTCATATTTTAAAACCAAAATGCTGACGTTTAATGATTACTCTACAGCATTGACCCATTATAGTCAAAATTTTAGAAATTCCCAGTATGTAATACTACCCGTATAGTCACATCTGTGCAAACAAAAGATTCTCCAGCACCACATCCATGCAGACTTGCAAAAAATCCCCCAATCATGGCTTGTATTCATTTCATCTTTTGACTTTTTGCACAATACCATTCTTGCAATATAACTTCCACATACGAATATTTTTTGGCACTAGAATGTTTTTTGGCACTATTTTAAATATGATGAAACACAAACCATAGCCATGAAGAC
Source organism: Nitrososphaerota archaeon (assembly GCA_026712925.1). Classification (GTDB taxonomy): domain Archaea; phylum Thermoproteota; class Nitrososphaeria; order Nitrososphaerales; family Nitrosopumilaceae; genus JAPOPJ01. The sequence goes on along the minus strand of JAPOPJ010000062.1, from coordinate 11,173 downwards.
ACAGCTTTTGGTAGTGGCTGTTTTGTCGCTGATTTTGATATTTCCGGCAGCTCATAACTCTAGTGCGCAGACAGTCCCAGAGTGGATCAAAAACAACGCAGGTTGGTGGGCAAACGGAACCATTTCAGAATCAGAGTTTGTCCTAGCAATTCAATTTCTAATCAAAGAAAATGTGATTGAAATTCCTCAAGATATACAAGTAACCCAATCTCAGTCTGATGGCATTCCAGACTGGATAAAAAACACTGCATTATGGTGGTCTCAGGGAGTGATATCTGATGGCGAATTTGTAAATGCAATCCAGTTTCTGATTTCATCTGGAGTCATATCTGTTGAGACTTCTGCTAATACTGATGACTCAAAGCTTGACTCACTCAAGGCAGACTTGGAGGCATGCTCTGAGATAAAAAAGGTATACAAGCGGTCAGATTGCCAGCGTGATGCAAAGTCAGCACTGACGGCATATGACTACAAATCAAACGGTAAAGTCTTTGAGGCAGGACCAGTATCATTTTACTACAAGGGAAATGGCTTTGAAATATTACAGTCAGGACAAGCACTGTTAGATGTAAAGCTACTAGCAGAGAACACTAAATCAGATGAGAACATATCACTAATGTGTACAGGACCTGCCATCTGCAACTATGATGTGTGGGATGGAGAAAAATCATTCAAGTATGCTGGAACTGACTTTACAAACGGCCAGATAGTTCTCAAACCGGGCGAATCTAGAGAGTTCTCCATGTTATTTGGACCAAACATAGGCTATGGTGGAACCAAATTCGAGTATGATCCATCAAAGGAATACGTCTTTAGAGTTATGGAGTCATGGGGAAGCACATCAATACCGATGCAGACAGAATAGCCTAAATCCAATTTTTTTAATAATTATTTTTATAAAGATTCCTAGGAATCATAATGAGTCATGTTGGTGAATCACATTGCTGAAGCATGTTGATTAACCATTCTGAAATGTAATGTCATATATGACACAAATGCCGCACCCCAAATATCAGCATTCAAAAATACAAGTTATGCTACACACAAACAACAAGCCACACCACCAAACCACATTACCAAACCACATTATCAGGTCGTGTCATTGAGTTATGTCAGCAGATCATATCACCAATCCACATCCTCAGATATGGAAAGCGAGACCTCGGGGTATTCAGAATTATTTCTATACCCCATCATTTTTACCAGTCCGATGGCATGCTGCCATGCCAGATTTTTAGCAGAATCATCATCCAAATTTTCCACTCCCGGTATATGTAAAAGTTGAAGCGTGTGTCTTGGTATAGTGACTGATCTTTGTACAAGCCTTGTTGCTATACGCAGTTTTTCATCTGCACTCCAATACTTGCCAAGCTTGTACTTTCCAGTCATACTATGAGGAATGATCTTTAGCAGTCCGACGCCCCGTACACTGGCCATATCCGGACTCAGTCTTTGATAGCCGCCTTCAGTCTGTATCTTTTCCATGAGCGCGTTGAGCACGCTTGCTTTTTCCTCAAGATTTAGTACAAATTCTGCCATACCCTTTATCACTACACTCACATACAATGTATCTGCAAGTGAGGCATCAGTAGGTGGCTCAAAAAAATACGATGGCAAAAATGCAAGTTCTCTATCTACCTCAAAACCACACTTTGGATTCCTCTTAATATTGTCATACTTTTCACCTCTTGGAAAACCATGTACATATATGGCATCCTGAAAGTATACAAAATTCATAGGTGTAATAAATGAAAATCCGTCTGCATCAATTGTAGAAATCCTGCCAATTCTTTCAGAGTTTAAAAATTCCAGCATCCGCTCCCTTGACTTTATCTTTGAGTTTTTCCCGAAATTCATCAGGGATTTACCTACCACACTCCTAATAAGAATATCAGCTAGTCACGCACCCAATAAAATCAACATAATTGACTGAACCAACATATTTGGGGGAATCTACATGTTTGGGGAATCTACATACTTTACTGGACAATAGCCATCATACCACGTACATAATACCACACATGTCATACCACGGACACCATATCATCCAGTTAGTTTCTGAACCCGAAGAGCCATCTCATCTAGTGATTTAGAGATATCATTTTCAATCTTTGTAGTTATAGTACGATACGAGTTTATCTTTTTTATCCTATCTTTAATCATACGTTCCTGTTCACCATACCCAGAAGAGCCAAGTGACTTTCTTGCCTTCAGAGATGATGAAATGCTAGTTTTCTCAACCACCTGTAATACAAAATCTGCATCTGCACCCGTACCCTTTACTATTTTTGATATTTCTGATTTTGAAAGTTTGTTTAATCGTTTCTTTCCATCGTGTGCCAATTTAACCAATCCTCCTGCAATTTTATGTGCTGTTCTAAATGGCACGCCCTTTTGAACCAGAGTTTCAGCTACATCAAGTGCTACCAAATACCCAGACTCGGTTGCCTTTTTCATCTGCTTTTCATTTACCCGCATGGTAAGTAGTATTGATTTTAGTACTAGTATGGCACTAATCGAAGTTTTGGAAGATGACCACACAGCTGACTTTATCTGCTGCAAGTCTCGCCCATATCCGGATGCCAACCCCTTGACTGTAGATAGTATGGCAACTAGATTCCCAATTATTTCTGCTGTCTTTCCCCGTGTTAGCTCTAAAATGTCTGGGTTTTTCTTTTGTGGCATTACACTAGATGGTGATGTAAACTCGTCTGCAAGTTCAATAAATGAAAACTCTGATGTTGACCATATAACAAAGTCTTCAGATATCTTACTCAAATTAGTCATTAGTATTGCAAGTATAGAGACATACTCTGCTACAAAGTCTCGCGTACTTGTAGCATCAATTGAATTTTCCACCAATCCATCAAAGCCTAAAAGAGATGCCGTGGTATGACGATTAATTGGAATGCTTGTTCCCCCTACAGGTCCTGCACCAAGCGGAGACTGATTAACGCGACCAAACACTGAATGAAGACGCTCCAAGTCTCGAAGAAATACGTCAGCATGTGCTAGCATATAGTGTGAGAATAGTCCTGCCTGTGCTTGCTGTAAATGTGTGTATAATGGCATTATGGTCTTTTTATGATTTTGTGCAAGTGATAGCATTACTTCTATCATATCTAGTAAATAATTGCACAGTACACAAATATCATCACGTATCTTCATTCTCATATCTAGTGATACTTGGTCATTTCTAGAACGTGCAGTATGCATTTTTCCACCGCTTGCAATACCAGCCTTTTTAATTACTATAGACTCGACAAGTTCGTGAATATCCTCTGCACCAGAACTAGAGTCAAATTTTTCCCCCTTGAGTGATTCTAGTGCAATGAGGATTTTTTTTGCCTCATTTCTAGTCAATATATCCCCTTCATACAGCATTAAAACATGTGCTTCACTACCCAGTATATCATATAGTGCTATATCAGAATCATCAGATATTGATGAGACATATTCTAGTGTAATTTCACTCAAATCAGTACCAAGACGTGAACGATACAACAATAATAATTCTAGAATGGTTATATATAGCATCGATGCTCGTGATTTTCATGAGCCAAGAAATAAAGCAGATGCGCGTAAAGATATTTGACGAGCTCTCAAAGATTGTAGATCCAGAGATAAATACGACAATTACTGAATTGGAGTTAATTGATGAAGTGGAAATCAACAACAAAGATGTTAAAGTGGATTTACACCTTACAAGTCCGTTCTGTCCTGCCGTATTTGGATTTAAAATATGCCAGGATATTCATGATAATCTACTAAAGGTAGATGGCATAGATGATGTAAAGGTCAATGTATCAAACCACTTCATGGCAGAGCAGATAAACAACCAAGTAAATAACAGCCCGAATCCAAAAAAAGCCTAGCTAAATCCAAGCATATAACCACGCAATAATTGTATCCCCATTGCAGGATCAACTCCCTTGGGACATACTTGACTGCAAGAGCCTGCAAAGTGGCATCTCCATATACCGTGTGAGTCATCAATTATCTTTAGCCTGCTATTTTTACCATTATCTCTTGAATCTGCCACATACCTGTATGCTTGTGCTAGTGCTTGTGGTCCTACAAAAGAAGAATCAGTTGCCATTGTAGGGCATGCCGAATTGCATAGTCCACATTTTATACAATTTGAAAATTGTATAAATTCTTCTAGCTCTTCAGGGGTTTGGAGTATATCTCGTGTATCTAGTGCAGGCTCGGTATCCTCTCGTATGATGTATGGTTTTATCTTTTGGTGTGATTCAAATAATCGCTCAAACTTTACTGCCAAATCTCTAATTATTGGGAAATTGTGCATCGGCTGTACAGTTATCACATCAGAGTCTAATTCACTGACTTTGGTAAAGCATGCTAGTCTAGGCCTGCCATTTATAATCATCCCACATGAACCACATGTTGCCTGTCTGCATGAATATCTCACAGCTATAGAGTGATCAAAGTGTTTCTTTACATCTAGTATTACATCTAGTACTGTAGTCCATTTCTCAACTGGAACTTTATACTCTGCAAATTTGGTGGTAGAATCCACATTTGGATTATACCTAGCAATGCGCAATGTGACAATCTTGGAAGAAGATAATACCGATGTAGTCTTTTCCTCTGCTAAATCAGATACATGTGCCATATTATATCATCCCCATATTTGTCATTACAATGGTACGTGTACCATATCCAATTAGACCTATCATTCCAGCAACACAGCCATAAGACACTGCCTTTTCATATCTACGACCCTGTTTTAATTCTAACAGTATTACACGCAGTCCATTAAACCCATGAATGGATAATAAAATCAATATTATCTCTAGTAATCCAGCATATGGCAAGAATCTATAATTTGCAATCACACTCTCATATTCTAGGGATTGGGCAAATCCTTGAGTGAGGCGCATCAATATGTGTACTGCCACTAGTCCTACTGCTGCTAGTGCAGTACCATAGTGAATCTTCATTATGTGACTTTCTTTCATATCATTCACCAAACATTACTGCCATCCCGTACATCATGGCAATTGCCGCAAGAACAATTGCAGTATATATGCCAATTTTATGTCTTGCATTTTGTGATGCAGGGGTATATGGATAGTCTGGCCTTCCAGGCTTTCCCACACCTACACCGCCATGTCCTAGCATTATTCTAATACCATTTACAGTATGAAATACACACATGCCTATTACCAAAGTTAAGAATAGATGCCCTTCAGTAGTTTGTGTGAGTTCTAAAAATTCATCCCAGCCCATTTTTCCTTGTAAAATGCTACTGGTCTCATATATGTGAGCTATAAAGTATCCAAGTAATCCTAGCCCGGTAAGACGCATCAGCCAATATGCAATACGCTCTATCCCATATCTGCCAGGATTTGCCATCCCGCCAATTCCTTCTTTATTCTCATCCTTCATTAGTATTTTCTCTCCACTGGCTTGTATTTTGTGATGGTAACTGGAAATGTCTTCATTATAGGTTCTTTGGAATCATAGTATGCAAGTGTATGGTGGAGGTAGTTTTCATCATCTCTTTTTGGATGGTCCACTCTTGCATGCGCGCCCCTAGATTCTTTTCTATTTATTGCACCAATTAGAACAACTTCAGCTGTTCTTAGCATGGAATCAAGCTCCATCACATTTGTAAAGTTTGTATTATACTCTTTTGCCTTGTCATCTACATGCTTCCAAGTTTGCTCTTTTAGTTGTCGCACCTTTTTAAGACCAGCAATTAAATCAGATTCGTTTCTAAAGACATATGCCTTTTCATTCATGGTATCAGTGAGTTCTTGGCGTATTTCATACGGATTTGTATCTCCACTGCCTCGAAATATACCATCATAGATTCGCTTCTCTTCAGCAGATACTAAATGATGTGGCCATGGGATATGAGGGATTCCATTTTGTATATATTCTACGGCAAGCTGACCAGTTATCTTTCCCCACACTATACACTCTGAGGTAGAGTTTGCACCCAATCTATTTGAACCATGTGTGCTATTACATGCTGCCTCACCTGCTGCCCAAACTCCAAGTAATTGTGTTGCTCCTTGTATGTCAGTATGAATCCCGCCCATCATATAATGACATACAGGACGTACATCCATTATTTCATTTGCAGGATCAACACCAGAAAATTTAATTGATATCTCTCGAATCCCACCTAGTTTTTCTTTGATTACATCATTGCCTATATGTCTCAAGTCAAGTTTCATACAATCAACACCAGTTTCGTGTTTGAATCCACGACCTTGATTAATCTCAGTAATTATGGAACGAGATACGATATCACGTGGGGCTAGCTCCATCTTTTTTGCAGCATATCTTTTCATGAACCGCTCACCATTACTATTTAAAAGATAGCCGCCTTCTCCTCGTGCACCTTCTGTAATTAAAATTCCTGATGGCAATATTCCAGTGGGATGAAACTGGACAAACTCCATATCTTTTAGTGCCATACCAGCACGGTACGCCATGTCTAGTCCATCTGGTGTAGAGGATAATGCATAAGTTGAGAAACTGTACAATCTTCCTGCACCACCAGTAGCAATGATTAGTGCTTTACCTCTAATTTCATGAAATACTCCAGAGGATAGTTCAATTGCCGTAATCCCCATGAATCGTTTTCCATCATGTATTATAGATGTGGCAAACCATTCATTGAGATATTCAATATTTTCAAACTTTTGGCACGTATCGTATAGTGTCTGCATTTCAAAGAATCCCACTTTATCAGAGGCAAAAGTTGCTCGTGGAAAACTATACCCGCCAAATGCCCTCTGATCAATTCTTCCGTCTTTGCGTCTTGACCAAGGCATGCCCCAGTGGTCTAGTTGGTATATTTCTCGTGGCATCTCAACGCATAATTTTTCTGCAACATCTTGGTCTGCAAGAAAGTCACTTCCCTTTACAGTATCATAAATGTGCGATTCAATTGTATCACCTTCATCATCAAATATTACAGCAGCTGTTCCGCCTTCTGCTGAAACTGAATGAGAGCGCATTACTTGTAATTTGGATACGATGCCAATTCGTAATTTTGGGCCAGTTCTTGCCGCTTCAATTGCGGCTCTCAGTCCTGCTAGCCCGGAACCGCATATTATAAGATCAAACTCTATGGATTCAGCCATGTCTAAATTTCCATTTATGAGGCTCAAATATGAGTATTGAGAATCACTCCCGAATGATCCCCGAATGATTAATATATATCACTAGTAATATCACTAGTGATGATTTCTGAGTGGTTCCAAAGAGTAGGAAGTTCCATTCCACGAGGATTCTCTAGATATTATATTCTGGAGCTGTTAAGGGAGAAACCCCATACTGGAAAGGAGATCATAAATCACGCTACAGAGCAGAGCAGTGGGATATGGAAGCCATCCCCGGGGCTAATTTACCCACTACTTGGCAGATTGCTTGATGAGGGTATGATTGAAGAAGCAGGAGATGGAAAGTACAAGCTGACACAGAAAGGAGAAGATACTGCGCAGGATGTGCACAAGATAAATGATATAGTAAAGAAGCAGCTAGATGTATTATTAAGGCTAGGTAATGTAGGTAGGTTTGTAGCACTAGATATACTTGATAGAATTACTGCAATGGGCTCAATTCTAAGCTCTAATGTTGCAAACATGACAGATGATGAAGCAGAAAGGTATAGGAAATTCCTAGAATCAGAACTTGAAAAGATGAATACTAGGAAAAAGGCAACAAAAATTAATGTAGAGTGATTCATTATAATTTGCCAGAGTGATTTTGTAGGGGTATGATATGACACCTGTTGGTATGATAATTGCTGGTATGACGCCTATATGAAATGGTGTGATACTGATGTGATGGCTGTATGAAATGAAATGGTGATATTTTTGGCACAAAGACATGACTATATTGCAATGTGCTATAATGAACTAGAAGGTGGAGATGGTAAGTGTGTGGTGAATCGCAGAATATATCATATATTACATATCACAAATTATCACCTGATTATTCCAACACACTCTAGATATATGCAAAATCCACATGGCATAGTATCAAAATGTACTGGTGTACCACACGGTGTACCACATAGTGTACTAAGATGTACAGCAGAATGTACTAGGATGTACAGTAGTGCAAACCAAATACTGAATCAGATAGAGAATCATAGTGAACCACAGAGTATCGCATAGCAAACCGCATATCATAAATATTTCATAATAAATGGAATGGTTGTGAAAAACATTAAAAAATTACTGAGTGGAAAAAAGCCACTAGTAGTACCTGGAGTGTATGATGCAATAGGAGCAAAGATAGCAGAAAAGACAGGTTTTGATGTGATGTTTCAGACAGGATATGGTACATCTGCCACGTTATTTGGCATGCCAGACTATGGATTTATTGGTGCAACAGAAACACTAGATAATGCAAGAAGGATATGCAGAACAGTCTCAGTACCAGTAATTGTGGATTCAGATACCGGTTATGGGAATGCACTGAGTGTATGGAAGCTTGTAAAGGAGCTAGAGTCAGCAGGTGCGGCAGGTATATTTTTAGAGGATCAGCGGTGGCCAAAAAGATGCGGCCATATGCAAGGAAAAGAAGTAATAGCACAAGAAGAGTACACTGAAAAGCTTGGCGCTGCAATTGATGCAAGGAGTAGTAAAGACTTTTTCATTGTTGCCCGAACTGATGCAAGAGCAACAGAAGGACTTGATGCCGCAATAGAACGAGGCATGCAGAATAAAAAGACAGGAGCTGATGCCATATTTGTCGAGGCACCAAGGAGCATATCTGAGATGAAAAAGATTGGTAAATCCATCAATGCGCCGCTTGTTGCAAATATGATTGAAGGTGGAGCCACTCCGATGAGCTCAGCACAAGACCTTTACAAAATGGGGTTCAATATTATATTGTATCCACTTTCTGTTCTGTTTGCAAATACATTTGCTACTATGAATATTTTGCAAGAGTTAAAAAATGCAGGCAGTACTGTAAAGTTTAAGAAAAAGGTAGTAAATTTTGATGATTTCAATGATATTGTAGAATTGCAGAAATTCCGCAAGCTAGAGAAAAAGTATGGTTTTCAAAAATAAAGAAAAAATTTCAAGTAAAGCGCAGTTATGCTGTGTTTCTCTTTACTTCAATGTCTATTGTTGAAACGTTTCTTGTCTTGCCGTCTTGCGACTCTAGTGATTCAGAGCCTATGCTAATGTTTCCTATAGAGTATCCTGCATTCTCGGTCTTGCGCGCGATGATTTGTGCTACATCTACGGCACGTCCAATGCTGAGTCCTCTAGCTTTGATATTCACGGTAGGCAGGTTTGCCAACTGAATCAATGTTGATGTAACATATGCCATCAGGGGCTTTTTGCCAATGAATATAGTGTCTCTGGCTTCATTCGACATGCCATTGCTAAAATTCAGGGATAATTTAAAGCTAAAAGATTTTTAGGCCTACATACGCATAGGCAAAATTGAACCGTCATATACCAGAACTTTGATTTTCAACACAGGATGGTAAAGGTGCTAAATCTAGAGTCTGTGGATGTAAAAGAAAAGATCACAGCACTAGAATCACTTGTAAATATTGCAGATGATACCATAATACAAAAGATAATTTCTTTGCTTGATGATGCAGACATTAGAGTGAGAGGTGAGGCATTTAGTTCACTTTTGCTAAATAATAATGGCATATTGCACCACTTGATATGTAGCCTGAAATCAGAAAATAAGAACATTAGAGGGTATGTTGCACTTGTCTTGGCAAATCGTGTGGAATATGAGGCAATACCACACATTACTAGATTAGCAGATGATGAGCATCCGATGGTGAGGTCTTGTGCCCTTGGGGCACTAGGATATCTGAGGGCAAAAAAATCAGATGATGTGATACTAAAACATCTTACAGATTCAAACATGGAGGTAAAAAAGAGCGCCATAAAAGCGGCAATAGACATACACATGCCATTCTCAGATGACATGATACAAAATATACTTCAAGAAAAAGACGATGAAGTTGAGAGACTTATAGATTTGGCTAGAAAGAACAACTGATAAAAAATACAAACAGATGTAGCACAAAATTTGAGAGTATCTTTGAGATTTGTGTGGGTTTTGATGTATGAATGTAACAAGCTTTGTGTATGTGAATAGTGACAAGCACATCCAAAAGGATATCTCAAGATGATATCTCAAAAGGATATCTCAAGATGATATCTCAAGATGATATCTCAAAAGGATATCTCAAGATGATATCTCAAAAGGATATCTCAAGATGATATCTCAAAAGGATATTGCAGTATGATATTGTAGCAAGCGGCATTTCAGAAAGATTAAAAACACATCTTGTATACATTCGATGAAATGAACTATGAAACACTAGAATATTTCATAAAATACAAAATGAGCATGACACACATTTACCAACCAGTAATGATAAAGAAACTTTTAGAATCTAATAATCAAGCCACCGCAGAAGAAATAGCAAAAGAGTTCATAGACCGGGACAAATCACTCTTGAAATATTACAAAGAACGTGTAAAGGTTTGGCCCAAAAAAACACTGGTAAAACACAACATAGTAGAGTATAACAAAGGTACATTCATGCTTTTGTTAGATGGAATAACTCCAAAACAGAGAACACGTCTGATTGAATTGTGTGAGAACAAGACAAACGAGTACGTGGACAAATATGAAAACAGATTAGGTATAAAAAACAATAGGAGTTCAGTTTCAGGCAATATCAGATATGACATAATTGCAAAGTTCAAGGGAGTATGTGCCGCATGTGGAATAAACAGTCAGAAGAGACCAATGGACGTTGATCATATTATTCCCGTGAATATGGATGGAAATAATGATATCTCAAATCTGCAGCTCCTCTGCCATAGGTGTAACAGAGAAAAGAGAGACCGAGACAATACCGATTTTGTCAAGTGGCACAAGCGCCTCAAACATAGGGATGCAAAATGCTCCCTGTGCAAGATGAATCCAATAAAAACAAATGCCATGGCCTCTGCGGTACGCATGAAATCATCAGAATCAAAACTGCACTCGGTGATATTTCCACGTAGACATGTAAGTACATTTTTTGACTTGATTCCAGCAGAAAAGAATCACTGTATGAGCCTTGTAGAGGAAGTCAAAATGGACATCATGGAACGGGACAGGGATATAGGTAGTTTTAGCGTGAATTTTGACT
>JAPOPJ010000064.1 GCA_026712925.1 Nitrososphaerota archaeon | reverse complement strand
TGATTAATGGTGAATACAATGCCTTTGCAACTATACCATTAGTACATGATTCTGTAAACCTCATTAAATCAGCTTTGCTATTAGTTATACAAGTCTTGGGAATTTTGAATTTCATTTCTTCAGCAAGTTTTAGTTGATTGATTTTCACTTCTGCGAAATTATTCTTATTACGGCTATTGATCCACAATACATCTGAAATGGATTCTAGACCAGAAATAAACGAATGCCATTGTTCTGTAATATATTGCAGTGCAGAAGGATCAGGTTTATCAACATTAGAAAATTCAAATGGTTTTCCTGGCCTTCTAAGTAAAACACTTTGCAGAGTCTCAGTCAGATTATTTTTGTTGTTGTTAACCCAATAAGTAAAGTCTGGAAAAAATATCGTATTTGACGAATTTGCTATATCTTCAGTATTAAGTCGTAGGTAATCACAATTCCTTTTCTGGAGACTTTGAACAATATAGTCAGTAGAGATATCCCATTTATTTGAAAGTAAAACTATCATTTGTGATACCGACTATGACCACATCATGGTGTCTTTTACATCCTCTCCTGTTTCGACATCTGCTTTTTTTGTACATGGGATATTATTACCTGTATAATGTATGACAGGTAGTGTTAATTCTTTATCCTTAATCATGACCATATCTACAGCATCATTATAGAAGAATTGTCCATTGTTGATCAATTTTGTATTACATGGTTGTTTAAAACGAAATAAGAATGGTTTCAACACAGATACCTCCTAGTGTATACGTCTTGATCATACTCAAACCCCAAAGATTGTATGATATTTCTTGCCGTTTTAGTATGCTCAAAGTTTGGATGATGTATGATAAATGCAGTACCTCGTTTTCCAAAATCCATACTGCCACTAAAAATCAGTACAATGATGCATTTGTTGCAAGGCATGGATTCAGGTGATACTGTAGGAAAGTCAGTTCCACACATCATTGCCGTGAAATTTCTATTATCTCGACAAGCAATTAAAAATCCTACACGATCCCCAGGTAATTGGCTTAATTTCTTCTGAACCTTTGGCAAATCATATTTGGAATCCATATTGGCACTACCTCGTTTTGTTATAATATTGGAGAATCCATCAGAACGGGATCCCGGATAATTATGTATACCATTGTGGAACATCACATTACAAGCCATCTCTTGTGATGCGTAATTATGTATGCTATGTCCTTGCCACACCTCAACGCAATAGCGCTCATCATGCTTGTCAGCAATCTCAATATCAAAGTCACACTTGCCATCATTTACCTCCACACCCATTATCGTATAGTTGCGATTTTCATGAATCCACATTGTGACTAGTGCTTGGTAATAATGACCTGCCGATTCAAACATTTGCTCTAGTTCATTGCTTAGCTTGATTGTCTGGTTTATGGCTACTAATTCATCACTTTTCAGCCCGTTTATCCGTGCATTCTTGGCATGACTCAGGCTTTGTTTTAATTCTGTAAATTTATCACATGCGCCGTTGCGGTAGTTTTCAAGTTGTCGAATCATCCTATTACATCCGTTTACAACATCTGGGTTTGGATGAATGTTCTTGTGGTTTATTTTCCACCAATCTACTAGGCGGTTTAACCCCAAAATCATTGAGTCAATTGTGCTAATGATATGATCCCAATATAACAACATAATTATCTTGTATTTACTAGCATCAACTATAAATTATTTTA
>JAPOPJ010000228.1 GCA_026712925.1 Nitrososphaerota archaeon | reverse complement strand
ATGTGGGGTATGATGTGGGGTATGATGTGGGGTATGATGTGGGGTATGGTATCATGACAAGAATCCCAAGAGTTGGTATTGGTGGCCCTGTAGGATCAGGTAAGAGCATGATGATAGAAAGGGTTGTACCTGTACTTGCAGATATGGGGTATAGTCTCAGCATAATTTCAAATGATGTCATATCAAAAGAAGACGCAGATAGAATGAGATTGAATCTAGCAACAAACCGTGGACTGCTTCCAGAAAACCTAGTAATAGGATTGGCAACAGGAGGATGTCCACATACTGCCATACGAGAAGATCCTTCGATGAACATGTCTGTAATTGAAGAAATGGAAAGAGATCATCCAGAATTAGACCTTATCATAATTGAGAGTGGCGGGGATAATATCACTACTACATTTAGCCCACTTCTTGCAGACTATTTTATGTATATAATAGATGTAGCAGGGGGAGACAAATATCCAAGAAAGGGCGGACTTGGAATTGAAAACTGTGATCTTTTAGTGATAAACAAGACTGATTTAGCCCCACTAGTAAGAGCAGACCTAAACATCATGAAAAGTGATGCAGAAAAGCTACGGGGCCAAAAGCCATTCCTATTTACAAACTGCATGACTGATGAGGGAATCGATAGTGTGGCACGACACATAATTCATGATGTCATCTTTGATGCAAAACCCAAGGGATGTGGTGCAAAAGATGAATGATCTTGACTTTTACACACCACATGATATCCCAGACAGCATCAAGTCCTTTGATTCAGACATAAGACAGCTTGGTGTGGGAAAGTCTGGAAAAAATGGCTCAATCAGACTTGGCTTTGAAAATGATGCTACAGGTAAAACTATAATATGTGATCAGTTTGCAGAGGTGCCATTTCACATACAACGAGTTTTACATTATGATATGACATTTCCTGACATGGCATATCTGTATATCATTTCAGCATCAGGAGGAATACTACAGGGAGACAGATATAGAATAGATATCACTGCATTAAAGGGAACAAAAACCCACATCACAACACAGGGCGCTACAAGAATCTATGGCATGGACTCTAATAGTGCAACGCAGATGATCAACATAACACTTGAAGAAGATGCATATATGGAGTTTGTTCCAGACCAGATAATCCCGTATCGCAATTCTAGATTCTACCAAAGAACAAACCTAAACATACATGATTCGGCCACCATGATATACTCTGAAATTATTGCCCCTGGACGTGTTGCAATGGGAGAATCATTTGAGTATGATATTTGCTATCTCAAGGCAAAAGCAGTAAACCAAAACGGCACATTTAGATTTGCAGATGCTGCAAGTATAGAACCAAAAAGATATGACCTCGAATCATTTGGCATTATGGGGGAAGGCAATACGATAGGCTCTGTATATGTAGTGACAAAAGAAGAAAACATTACACCATTACATGAAAAAATCAAAAATGCAATAAAGTCAAGCGGTGCATCAGGCGGCGCAAGTACTATGATGGGTGGTGGGCTACTTGCAAGAATTGTTGGGAATGATACTACACAGACAAAAGATATAGTGATGAATATCCTCAGACATGCAAGAGAGATATGCACAGGACATATAACTCCAGAAATAAGAAAAAGTTAGCCCGTTCTAGTTTAACAAGATTACTGGCTTTGTGGCAGTCTTTAAGACGCGACGTGTTACGTGGCCGATATCATCCTCCGATGCACCTAGTCCTTTTTGTCCCATTGCAATCATATCCACTTCAAGCTTGTCTGCCATCTCGACTATTTTGGCAGGCGGATTTCCAAGCTTTACAATACGGCCATAGTCGTTTATCT
>JAPOPJ010000097.1 GCA_026712925.1 Nitrososphaerota archaeon | reverse complement strand
TTCTTCCATTGGTGCCTCTGGTTCTTCCATTGGTGCCTCTGGTTCTTCCATTGGTGCCTCTGGTTCTTCCATTGGCGCCTCTGGTTCTTCCATTGGTGCCTCTGGTTCTTCCATTGGCGCCTCTGGTTCTTCCATTGGTATAGCGGGCGGTTCAGAAATAACTGGTGCTGAAGCAGTAGGAGTATTTTGTATGCTTTCTCCATACAATGCCATTCCAACACCTGCGGCAACTATTGCAATAGTAAATGCAATTGCCACCTTGTCTATACCTGCCATTTGATTGATGGCAATCTATATGCTAAATAAATCTAGTCTAAATATAGCAAAACTTGATAGTACATCTTGACAGTATCTCTTGATAGTACATCTTGACATCACCCAAACAACCTCATACAAAAAATCAAAAAATCCAGATGGAGTATATATTCCCACATGGTAAAACCCACTTGATATCCACTGAAATCAGACACACCACAAGAATGTAATCAGGGGATAATACATCAAACCATGGGAATGGCAACCCTGAATTTAAAAAATCAACAGTGTGTGGTTATTTTTTGACACCCAAGTTTCTGTTCTTAAGTCTAAGGTATGGGTTTCTGCATTTTCTGCACCTAGTAGCCTGTATGTCATTTCGGCAACCGCATTTAAAACATATCTTCATTACAAGTCGCGCACTCTGTGCTATCTTTTTCTTCTCAGGATCAGTTATAGGCATCAATTAATGCCGTTTTTACCTCACTTTTATTCTAATCGGATTTTACCATCTTGCCTGCAAGCAAGACAGGTACTTCAGCAGGTCTTTTTGCAACCGGAATGTTTGCCTTGTTAAACATGGAAACCTTGGATTCAGCAGAACCATAATTACCCATGACTATGGCCCCAGCATGGCCCATTCTCTTCTCCTTGGGTGCAGCCCTTCCAGCAATATATGCCACAGTCGGTTTTTTGAATCCAGAGTCAATAATTCGCTGTGCTAGAATCTCCTCAGAGTCCCCTCCAATCTCGCCCACTACGACAAGGCCATCCATATCTGGTATGTCCTTTACCATGTCAAAAGCATCAATGAGTCGTGTGCCATTTATCGGATCCCCACCAATTCCAATCGTAATTATCTGCCCAAATCCAGCACTAGTTAGTGCATCGGCTATCTCATATAGTAGTGTGCCACTCTTTGAAAGTAGTGCGATTTTTCCTGCCTTGAATGGAGATGGCGGCATTATACCAACTTTGATCAATTCGGGAATCATGATTCCCGGCGTGTTGGGACCAATTACTATGGCATCCTTTTGTCTTGCAAGATTCAAGACCTCCATCGTATCTCTTACTGGCACATGTTCTGGAATTGCAACCAATAGTTTTACCCCTGCTTCAAGTGCCTCCTTTGCCGCACCTAAAAAGAATTTTGCAGGTACAAACATGGCAGAGATTTTTGCACCAGTTGCATCTACTGCCTCTTGTACAGTGTTAAAAATTGGAATGACATCATCAAATTTCTGGCCACCTTTTCCAGGCGTCACACCGGCAACAATATTGGTGCCATATTGAATCATGTTTCTTGTATGAAGTGAGCCATATGCGCCAGTTATTCCCTGAATAATGACAGGCTTTTTTCCATAATCATTATCTTCAGGTCTTCCCTTGAGAAGTTCAAACACGTCAGTCAATTCTTTGCCCCCATGACAGCTGCATTGATTGCATCCTCCACAGAATCATAAATCTTTGTTCTAGAATCTTTTAACATCGCCTTTGCCTTTTCTGATTCGGTTCCCTTTAGTCTTGAGAATACCGGCAGGTCAATAACGCCATCATCATATGCCTTTAAAAACGCCTCTGCCACTACCGTGGTCTTTACTATTCCACCATACAAGTTAACTAGTATTCTCTTTACTCTACCCATTCTGCTAATCAAAGTGAGTGCTTCATAGACTGATTCAGTAGTTGCTCCACCACCTACATCCAAAAAGCATGCAGGTTTTCCACCATTATCTGATAACATGTCAAGTGTGGACATTACAAGACCAGCACCATTCCCAACTACTGCAATGTCGCCATCAAGTTCAACAAGAGAAAATCCGCTCTTTTCTGCCCGTTCCTCTATATCTGATTTTTCCTGATATTTCTGTAGTTCATCATGTCTAAAGTTACTATTATCATCAGTCACAAACTTTCCATCAAGTGCGATAAGTGAGCCATCACTTACTATTGCAAGCGGGTTTATCTCTGCTAGTTCTGCCTCTTTTTCAATTGTAAGTTTTGAGAGCTTAACTAGTATATCTACAAAATCATCAGCTGTCTTTCCATCCAATCCTATTGCAACAGATATTTCCTGTGCAACATTTGTTGGAACATCACCAAGACCTACTTCCCGAATTACTTGATTTTTTACTGATTCTATCTCAACTCCTCCCTCAGAAGATGCAATGACTGTATAACACCTCTTTGAACGATTGAGAAATAATGACAGGTATAACTCCTTTTTGATGTCAGCCATCTTTTCAAGTAGTATGGCTCTTGCATTTTCACCCTTTATGGTAAGTCCCATCACTTGTGGGAATTTTAACTCAAACTCGTCTTCGTTCTTGCACGATTGTATGCCGCCAGCCTTGCCCCTGCCTCCCACAGGGACCTGAATCTTGATTACAAACGGGTAACCAAGTTCTTTTGCACGCTCTCGCCCATCCTCGATATTGGTGCACGACACCCCGGGGAGTAAGTTGATTCCATATTCCCGAAACAGTTCCTTTGCCTGAAATTCTAAAAGGCGCATTTCATTTCCATAAAATTTATGGCATTTATTAACCATGATGTCAGCTAGTCATTTTACAGTACCATTTCATGGTATCACTTTATGGTATCACTTTATGGTATCACTTTATGGTATCACTTTATGATGTCACTTTACATGTCGATTATGCTATCACATCTGAAATGGTATATCTGAAATGATATGTTGAAATGGCATGTTAGAAATTACCTCATGTCGTAGATGTGTGGCCGTATCAATATGCCACACCAATATGCCACATAAGCACGTCATATCAGCATGTCATTTTAGTGCCTCTTCAAGAAAATCTATCAACTGCAAAAACCGATCACGGCTCTTTCTCAGCAGGTGTTGCGGAAACTCATCAATACTAAAGACAAACTGCTGGCCAAAGCTTGGAACCATGACTCCTCCAGACGTGACTAGTTGCTCAATCACATAGCCTTTTGTAAGCGTGCAGACAATCTCCTCGTAGGAGCCATCATCTTCTTCCAAAGTTTCCCTGTATAGAGTAATAGGGTTGTTTGTTTTTTCTACGATTCCAGAGCCCTTTTTTAGTAGATCAGATAAATGTTGAATCTGCCAAGCATCAAGGCTTATCTGCTTTACCATGAATTAATGTATGCTTTTTTCTATTTAACATTGACAAAACAGGCATTTTTTCATCAAGAACGTACTAGAATGACATCAAGCAGATATACCAATAATCAAAAAAGAAAAAAATGCATCTAGCCTATGCCATATCAAGTGCTCTAGAATGCTTTCCCGTGTGCGGTCGCTCACCAGAGTACTTTCGCCTCATGTGTCCTGATGGCCGCCCATACAAAAGCTCCAGAAACCACGATTCGTGTTCAATTTCTTCGGCCAGAATGTCTTTTGCGATATCATAGGTAGCTGGATCCTTTCCCAGCGTCATCTTGCAGATTTTATCCCAGTTGACTATAGCACCCTGCTCAGCCTTGAGGCATTTTTCTAGTATTGCCTTGTGATCTGTAGGGTTTGACGGAAGCTGTAAAAACTCACAGCCTGAAATTTTTATAAACTCTGTCGCATCATTTGGCAGTGATCCGCCAAGCTGGTATATCCTCTCAATGCAGGATTCAAAGTGGCTCAAGTCTTCGAGTCTTGCATCCTCAATTATTCCCTTGAGTCCTTCACCTTCCATACCCGTACAATGTGCCCTGAGATTGGTAAAGTAATAGTAGGCAGTAAACTCGACTGCAGCATTCTTGACTAGTTCCTTTACTAGTGCATCAACATCAAGACCATTTTGTTTTAGAATATTAATCCCAACAACGTTTGGTTTAGAGTCAGACATTTCTTTCTTGTATGGTAATTGATTGTAATAAAAATATTCCATTCATATCATGTATAGATGCAGATATCATACATTACGCACAGAATTTGTGATTTTTTGCATACCAAACCAAGACCGCACAAGGTATGCTCACTCTACAGATAGTCTTACCTTCTGACCGTCAATATCTACTGTACTGTATTCTTTGCAGGAACCCTCAAAGTCGACATTCTTTACCCTAACTAGAAACTTTAGCTCATCGGACTGCTCTTGTATCATTTCATAGGACTCTGAATCCATATCTAGTATAGATGCTACATCAAGAACATCAGTCGGATTATACCCACGCTCTTTTCGCAGTGCTTGAAGATTCCTTGCCACATCCTTGAGGAGTCCTTGTGCAACCATCTCCCTGTTTCGCACAGTTGGTATAAACACTATATGACCATCACGACTCGCCATGGCATAATCCTGGGCAGCATCAAATCCAATCACAAAATCCTGCAAATCAAGTAAAATCTCATCACCATCCACTGTAAAGACATACTCAGAATCCTGCTTGAGTGATGATATGATATCTAGTGGTTCGGTCTTTGAGAATAATTCTAGCAGTGCACCCATGTGTTGCTTTGCCTTGGGGCCGATTTTTTTCCTATCAAATTCCACTACAGGTAGTATAGGTAATTTCATATCAAGTAACTCCAATATACCCTCAAGGCCGTCGTGTTTTTTAACTTCAAGTATGGTGACATCTTTTACATTTAGCTGCGACTTTAACAACTCTGAAAGTGACTCGAGTTTTTCCTTCTCACCTACACTTACACAAATTACAGCACTCTCTAGTGGCCATCTTCTTTTTAGCTTGCCTTTCATCCTTGCAGCTGATGATACAGATACAACACTCCTCATAATATCAAATGACACCTCTACACTATCATCGACTAGATTATAATCATGTTTTGGCCAGCTCTCAAGTAAAATGGACTTTAGATTTGGAAAAACAGCCTGATACATGTACTCACTTGTAAACGGACAGAGTGGGTGAATTAACACATCTAATATCTTTAGTATATGTGACATAACTGCATAAATTGCAAGTCTCCTTTTCCTGTTTGATTCATCCTCATCCCACAGCTCTGCTCTAGTAATGGGAATGTATATCTGACTTAGAATATTTATTATATAATCATCTATGGCCCTTGCAGCCTCATGAAATCGGCAAGATTGATTCTTCTCAGTAGTCTTTTCTACCAATTTTTGAAGCTTGGAGAGAAGCCAAATGTCAGGCGGTGTAAGGAGTTTTGATTCTTTTGCCCAAGATATAGAGTTTGCAGTATAATCAAAGTTGTCATATCTGCTGTTCTGCTTGAAATAAAGATGCAAATTGTATAGTGTATTTACCACCTGATACGGCCTAGACATGAGTTCCTTGGTGCTAAAGCTCAGAGGCTCAATCGGACTTGCCTTCCAGATAAAGTAAAACCGCACCAAATCCACAGGGTATTTTTGGAGAAGATCTGCACCATCAATCACATTTCCAAGACTCTTGCTCATCTTGCCACCTTTTTCATCTAAAACATGTCCCTGGAATAGAAACGACTTGTACGGTGGTATGGGGCCGTTTCTCAAAATTACATTTTCAATTAACAATGTGTATGCCCATCCTCTAGTCTGATCAATGCCTTCTGTAAAGAATGGTGCCGGAATAAAATCAGAATACTCCCCATCAGATAGGGACGCATACGGTGCAGAGCCACTATTATGCCAAGTATCTAGAACATACTGCTCCCGTACAGTATTTTGGTTACCACAATGACTACATTTTATGATGATTCTGTCAATCCATGGACGGTGTAGTTCAAAGTCAGGACCATCAGGAAGTTCTGATGCCGAATTTACAATATCTGTTCTACTAAAAAACCAGCTCTGTTTTTGGCAATCCTGACAGACCCATACCGGAAGCGGGCATCCCCAGAATCGCTCCCTTGAGATACACCACGGATGTTTTTCTTTAATGATTCCAAGGAAACGGTTTTTTGGTTGCTCAAAGAAATACTCTACTGCTTTAGCTGCATCAATTGCCTTGTTTCCAAGTCTGTCTAGTTTGTAAAACCAACCCTTTCTTGCAAGCCAGACTATCGGGTGTTTGGATCTCCAGCAAAGTGGATACTTGTGTTTTATCTTTCCTATCTTTACCAGTGAATCACATTCTTTCAAATCCTCCACAATCTGCATGTCTGCATCTCTGACAAACATCCCATCATACTTTCCTGCCTGCTGTGTGAATTTTACCTCATCATTTATGGGGTTAAAGATGCTAACATTTCGCCTATTTGCAATTGCAATATCCTCCTCACCGTTTGCAGGCGAGAGATGAACAAGGCCACTTCCCGTGGTAGCATCTACAAATTCTTCGGATACTGCTACATGAAAGTTATCCTCCGCAGAATGCTCATAGAGTCCTGGGATGTGGTTTAATAGTGGATGGATGTATTTTTTTCCCTCAAACTCTGAGCCTTTGGCTGTCTTTTCTATTACATACTCTGCACCAAGTTCATTCATCAATTCCTCTAGACGTGTGCGCCCTACAATCCACGTTTGGCCAGATGTACGCACATACACATACTCTTCATCAGGGTTTAGTCCCACCATTGCATCAGTAACTAGCGTAAATGGCATTGTAGTCCATACAATCAAATATGCATCCTCATCTCTGAGCTTGACTTTGTAGTATAATGATGGGTCTTTTACTTCTGCATACCCCTGATTTACCTCTGCATGACTAAGTGATGTCTGGCAGCTTGGACAGTATGCAATTACTGTAAAGTCTTCTTCTAAGATGCCATGACTCTGGGCTTGTTTTAACACCTGCCATTCCCTTTCAATGAACTCATCATAGTATGTCCAGTATGCCTTGTCGTGATTAAATGACATGCCAAGCATTCGATCTGATTCAATCCATTTTTTGTTAAATCTTTTCACAATGTCTTTGCATTCTTGAACCAGCCGCTCAATTCCAACCTGCCGGACTACTTCGGATTTTCCTCCCGTGATGCCGAGTTCTTTTTCTGCTTGCAATTCCACTGGAAGTCCCTGTGTATCCCATCCACCATTAAAGATAATTTTTTTCCCATCAAGTGTATTGAATCGGTACCACAAATCCTTGATAACCCGTCCTCGGAGATGTCCTGCGTGTGGTATTCCATTCATGGTTGGCGGGCCCTCAATAAACATAATTTTTTCAGATTTTTCTGAATTGAATATTTGTTCCTCTATTTTGATAGAATCCACATACTCTCTGATAGTATGTTCTATTTTTTTTCCATCAAACTTTTCATCTAATTCCATCTATGGTGGTGGTACAAATATGGCATTATAAAGCTCAAGATTCACATGCATGATGGATTTGCAATAATATGGTTAAATCACACCAGGTATTACGCCACATATCACACCACATAGCACACCATATAGCATTAGGGGCACATATCAGACAAACAACAACAATGAAATACTAAAAACGTCAATAGTAATACATGGCATCAGTCATTGTAATACCCATAGTAGTAGTGGCAATAGTAGGTTTGTCAGGATATTTAATCTACAAATTTATGATATACGACATGATGTGTAAAAGAAGCGTCAATCAGAATCTAAAGAAATACAACATACAAGAATCACCATCACAGATAATCAGAGAGTATCATCGTAGCAAAGGTGAGACACTCTCAAACCAGCAAGTCCAAGAAATGGAGAAAAACTATAGGCAAAACGAGCCCGAACAGTTTCTTGCAATGTATGACTCTATTAGAGATAACTTGAAGGATGACGAAAAAGACAGTGCTGTTTGATTCAGCAATATGCCAGTGAACCACCTACGACTAAAGTCAGTTGGCTTCCTCGTTTAACGAGATTGCTTGACTAGGCCGACATGACACGGCCAGGGACAGTCTCTCTGGAGGCGTAACTTTCCCACATCCTGCAGGTAGAGTCATGATTCCTTTCTGCCTTATGATGATGGTAGTATTATGGTCCCTGTACATTACAAGACCACAAGAATCGCAACTGTGTATCCATTGCCAGGTATTCTTTTACGATTCTACCATATCCAAAACACTACTTGGTTCTAGGAACGTATACTCTGCTACAAATATGATGATAAGTGCGGCTATTATTACTCCAACTATTGCAATAACAAATTTTTTTTCATTGTAAAAGCGAAAAGGCATTTGACCAGATTACTAGTCTTACAGATATAGTACTCAAGGCGACGGCGATACTGGAATTTGAATGAATGGGGTTCCACCTTCGCCAACTACAAGCGGTAGTTTTCCATCCCAAGCTTGTGTCTTTAACCACTCTAGATAATTTGGATTCTCAGCAAGTGCATTGTTGATTATAGAAATTGCCTCTGCCTCACCCCGTGCTTCTGCAATGTTGGCATTTGCAAGACCTATTGCATTTGCCTCCCTCTGCCTAGCCTCTACTTCGATTCTCCTCAAGTCATTTTCTGCCTTTAGAGCCTTTTGCTCTGCTTCTACTTTAGCCTCTATAGCCTGTGCAAACAACGGTGAAAATTCAAAGTCAGTAATAGATATGACTTCAGTTACCACATCAAACTGGTGGAGTCTATCTCTAATTGAAGACTCTATATCCTGCTTGACTAGTGGTCTCTTTGTAATTAATTCTTCAGCATTATAATTTGCCGTCACTTGTTTTACAGTCTCTTCTATGGCAGGCTGAATTACCCTGTCCTCATAATCTAGTCCCAAATTTTTGTATAGTCTGTGAATTGCCTCCTTGTTTGGATGATAGTTCACAGTTACAGTAGTCTCTACAGTCTGCAAGTCCTTTGATGCACTTCTTGACTCTTTTTCATACTTTAGTGTACGAACCTCAATGTTTACCACCTCATCTTGGAATGGAACCACGAAATGGAGTCCCTCGTCAAGTGGTGGGTTTGTAAGATCTACGGCATTCCAATGTAATAGTACACCCCTATGTCCAGCATCAACAATCTTGACTGATGCAAAAGCCACAACTCCGACAAGAATCAAGACGATTATACCGATCGCGACTCCCCGTGCCACATTTACGTTTACACCGTTTTTGGGGCTCTGATACCTAGACAATACTCATCGTCCCGTTTTCTCATTATTATATCAACCGCGTACAGTCAATTAACCCAGAAATGGTAAAAATCACAGGTTTTACCCCGAAAAACTGAACCAAAGTGCAAACAGACCAGTCACGCCAAGTCAGTTACACCAAAGCGGTTACGCCAAGGTATCAGCGCCAAACCATATCAACAAATTTATCCCATACCTGTACAGTGTCTTTATGGAACTAGACATCATATGGGTGTACCTTGCAATCTTTTTGATGATCCCGCTTGCACGTATAATTCCACGCATGTTAGCCAAAAGAAAGATGGCAGGCAGGCAAACTGAATCCTTTGGGGAACGCCCACAACAGGCACGTACAAGCTATACAACACAGCAGACAGAGCCAATACCCAAGACAAAAAACATGCTTGTATTAGGAGCAATAAACAAGGGGGCAAAGACATTTGAAAGCATCCAAAAAGAGACAGGGCTTGAAAGCAATCAGCTTGAGAAAATTCTCGAAGAATTAGAAAAAAATGAGATGCTCATGGTACGTCAAAAGCAGGGTATGCTTGGCACAAAAATCGAAATTCTTCCCACAGACAAGGGATTCAAAGAATATTATTCATAGCGTGTCTGTACGAGTATCTTTTTTGTACCAGTATTTTTTCTGCATTAGTAATTTGTATAAACACACCACATCATTATACACTCTAGTCAAATCAGAAATTTTGCGGCATTCTGACCTTCCTGAGTCATCTTTATCCACCGCGTCCTTCCAATCTTTTCCTCCTCGATGAACTTCCAGCGTACTAGTAGTGGTTGTATGATGTTTTTATCAAGACTTGCAAACCTTGCCTGAGAATAGTTTTCCTTCTCAGCATTAACTGATATCAATCCGCCATTATCAGCCAATTCTGCCATCATTTTTTTAGTTAGTCTGCCATCATTTTCACTTATCAATTTCAGGGCATCGATGTGCTTTTGTTCTGGTTTTTGAATCTCGTATGACGGAAGATCGATTAATTCCTTTATGCCAGTTGAAATCTCTTGCTTTTTAAAACCCGTATACTCTTTTGCCTCCACGTAAAATGGAAATACGTTTTTCTTCTCATTAAACATCATGCATGCCATCATTCCTGCAATTGCCTGAATCTTGGAGCCTGATGCAAGGTTCACATAGATGTTATTTCCTTCCTCTTTTACAATTATCTGTTTTATTGATTTTATTATCTCAAAGAGGTCTAGTCTATCATGAGGTTCTATTACAACCTCGATGTTTTCTTTTTTTAGTGTATCTTGGGCTTTTCTGATAAAGTGACCAGCCTTATCCTGAGATGGATTCTGATGAACCATAAGATAGACCCTATCTGCTCTTCGCTTCTTTGCAGATAACACAATCCGGTCTGTCTCAAATCCTACAGGTGCTACATGTATTCTTAGATTCATTTTAGTCATTATAGTTACTACAGTATGCTTACTATTTTGATGATATATAATAATATTTGTTACAGAAAAAAATCATGAATCAACAGACAATCCAAATAACCCTTGACACCTGTGTTGTAATTGATTTATTTGAAAAGAGAAATGCCGCAGGTAAGCTTCGCGCCCAGTTAAGAGGTAAATCAGCCAGTATAGTCCTCTGCGATATAGTACTAGAAGAGGTAAAAAGAGTCAGAGGTATAAAGCCAGCCACCACAGTCTCTAGAATATCAAAACTGCTCAAAAGAAAGGTAACAGTATTGACAGTTAATCAGTCAGAGAGAAATCTTGCAAGTGCCACCACTGCACAGTACCAATTCTGCCACAACGGAGACAATCTCATCTTGGCATTTTGCAGTACAAGAAGTATTATTCTAATTACTTTTGATAGAAAGTTTTTGAGTGCATGTGATGTTGTAGGAGTTGCGGCATTTCACCCCTCAAGGGCCTCAAGTATTTGAGATTTCTACCACACACCAGATACAACACATACGATTTTGCCTGCACCCATACAACCCAAGACATACAGCAGATACATCATGCAGACATATCTGCAAGCTCAGAAAACAAGCAGATGTAACTATTTCAGCACGACTAGTCATCTGAGCCACCAAAAAAGTATAGAACCGTTACTTTTTTGTCATTCCCGTGAAAAAAATGCGACACACCCTTTGCTACAAAAAAGATCTTGTTTGCAGATACCTCATAATCCTTTTCATTGACCCTCAAAAAACCATCCCCATCAATAACAAAATAGACCTCATCAGATTCGTGTGGCTCTTGAGTATCCTCCATACCAGGCTCCAAAACTAGTACGCCTACTGCCAAACTACTTTTGTTAATAAATGTGTGAAAATAGTCATTGCCTTTGCAGAGCGTTTTGATATACTTTTCAGCATCGTAACAAATTTTCATTTCACTGTGATACTACATGGTAAAACTTTGGCGATGGCATCCCATCCATAAATGATATTGTCACTGAACGGACTTTGTCATGTTCGGGGCTTTTATGCATGGTGTTAAACTTTTCAATAGTATCAAACTCGACTAGTATCATTTGCTCTCCATCTTTTGTCTCAAGCAATCTACGTGATACAAACCCATCAAACTTGGAAATAATATCATTTGATTCAGAGAACCATTTTTTAAATTCGTCTAGTTTTTCAGCCTTGATTTTAACATCGGCTAGTACTATAAACATACATTATCAGCAAAAACGCCCACATAATTTCTTTTCTAATGAAATTATGATGCAGGTATGATATGCTGTGATGTATGGTATGGTATAATGTATGGTATGCAGGTATAATAATACAACATCACTATATCACTAGGAAAATTAGGTGTTAAGAACTGTAAATCACTGTACAGGCGATAGGCCAATCATCATGGTATATGTAGAATCAAATGATGTGCCATCAACTATGAGTGCACCTGGTACCTCTACACCATCAGAGTATGTATGTATTGGTGATGTTGCTTCATAGCCAGCTGGTAGTACTACCTGTGCAAGAAAGTCTGCTGGAACCAAGTCTGCCCTCGTTGCCATTCCACTCTCATCAGTAGTTATGCTGGAAAGTGGGCCTATGGTGTATGTATATGCAGTTATCTCTACATCTGGGAATGGTGCCTCTCCAGCATCCATCATACCATTTCTATTATCATCATAAAATGTAGTGACATCAAGTGTGACTAGCTCATCAGATGGTACGGGATAAAAGCCAATATCAAGCTGGATTGGCACGCCACTTTCTGGCATTGCATATTTGTACCATTCATCAGATGATAGTATGGTGCCAGATGGATAGTAAGATGATTGGATAAGTAACAACTCTGGCAACGTGTTTAGTGTTTGAGAGTATGTCCCATCAGGACCAGTTAATAGTTCGGTAAATGTTCCAGTTGCGGAATTGTATGTAATCATTGTGTGACCTTCAATTCCCGGCTCACCTGCATCCATAGTGCCATTTCTATTAATATCAGAATATATGGTGCCAGTTAGATTAGTCGAGGTCAAAAGTATCATGTGAAGTGTGTCAGATCCCGGTGCACCTACTGCAATATCTACAATGTCGTTTCTGTCTGGATCTCCAATCAATGCAACCGATGAACCAAAGTAATCTAGGTGTTCAAGTTCCGGACCGTTTGGCGTATTCTCGTTGATTTCAAATGTATGAATTACAGTACCACCAGTCTCAAGATGTAAAATATACAAGTCTCCTGTATGCAGTTCACTTAGACTGTGTCCAGGTGCACCTACTGCAAGATCAGATACTCCGTTACCATCAAGATCACCTACCAAAGCAACTGACTCACCAAAATGGTCACCTTTTTCAAGCGTTGTTGGGCCGTTTGGTGTCTCAGAGTTTATGTCTATAGTGTTCAAAACTGTAGCATTCTCATCAAGTAGTATTATGTAGACATCACCAGAAGTAATACCTCGATCGTAGTACCCAGGTGCACCTACTGCGATATCTGGCGTACCATTACCGTCAATATCACCTACAGGCGATATTGATGCGCCAAACCTGTTGCTTATCTCTAGGAATGGGCCGTTTGGCGTATCTGCATTTATCTCCATAGTTTCTAGTACCATACCAGCATCTCCAAGAAGCAAAATGTATACATCGCCAGATGCAATACCGCCTGAATGGTGTCCTGGTGCACCTACTGCAATATCCATAATGCCATTACCATCTATATCACCAATTTGTGCAATAGATGAACCAAACAAGTCCCCATCTTCAAGCGATGTAGGACCATTCTCAGTATCTGCGTTTATCTCTACTGTCCTAAGCACCATACCTCCCTCACCAAGCATTATCATGTATATGCTACCTGTACTCATGGTTTGAGTCGGGTGTCCAGGAGCACCTACTGCAATATCCATAATGCCATTATCATCTATATCACCTATAGAGGATATAGATGAACCAAACTGTGAGTAAAATCCAAGTGAATCTGGCCCATTTTCAGTATTAGTGTTTATCTCCACCATACTAATTTGCCCATCATCACCAACAAGCGGCATTCCATTCTCATCAAGCATCACTAAATAGACATCACCAATGCCAATAGTGTTATCTGCATGTCCTGGAGCACCTACTGCAATATCTGACACACCATTCCCATCTATATCATCAATGGGTGTAACTGATGAGCCAAACAGATTGTGTATTTCCTCAGGTACGCTTTTTATCTCGATTACATCTTTAATTTGAATATCTGCATGTGCAGTAGATATGCCATATGTTGCTATCATTCCTACAGATACTACAAAAATCAGCAAAAGTGTACTGCCACGTATCATAATTTTCCCACCACAATTTGCAAGCATATCAAATAATCTGACACATGTTTGGGTTATAATCTAGGGTTTTTAAATGTTAATTCAGAGTAAGTTTGTTGTGTAATTCCGTTTTCAGGTACAGAAAACACCCCTGTAACGACAGCTTCGGGCAGGGTTATGCAACAGACTTTTCAGAGTGCTACAACCACACTCCCATATTGTAGTCTTCACCACTGTGCAACAAAAATCATCATCAGTAGTGCAAATTCCAATAAGATAGTCGTCTTGACGGCAAAACGTGTCTAGAATCCACTTTAATGGTCTTGTTGTAGCACACAGTAGGGAAGACTGAAATTGCAGGAATTTTAAAGCCCTCCCTAAATAGTACAGGCATGGTAGGCACCAAAATTGACGGAAAAGCAATAGCACAGTCAATAAAGGACAGAACTATACAGGCAGTTAGGCAGCTAAAAACCGAGGGCATAGACCCATGCTTGGCAACAGTTTTGGTAGGAAATGATCCTGCATCTGCCACATATGTTAAAAATAAGCACAAAGCATGCCAAGAGGTAGGAATTACAACAAGGGATCACAGACTAAATAATGATATAACACAAGACCAAATCAACAAAGTCATTGACGAGTTAAATGTAGATGCATCTGTTCACGGCATACTAGTCCAAATACCACTCCCCATACACCTAAACGAGTTTGCTGTAACTTCAAGAATATCCCCAATAAAAGACGTTGATGGTCTTACACCATACAATGCTGGATTGCTTTCCATGAAAAAGGCAGTATTAGTTGCATGCACGCCACAAGGAATTATGGAAATGTTAGAGTACCATAAAATTGGCCTGCAAGGCAAAAATGTCGTCTTGATTAACAGGAGTAATTTGGTAGGAAAGCCGCTTTATCATTTATTATTGCAACAAGATGCAACTATAATCACATGCCACTCCAAAACAAAAAACTTGGTAGAATTTTGCAAAAACGCAGACATTATAATTACTGCCGTGGGGAATAGGAAAAAATTTACCCTCACATCAGACATGATAAAAAAAGATGCAATAGTAATTGATGTTGCAATATCTAGACATAATGATGGTCTTGTTGGGGATTGTAATTATGATGAGATCATTCAAAAGGCGTCATTTGTTACGCCCGTACCTGGAGGAGTAGGCCCGATGACAGTAGCAATGTTGCTAAAAAACACAGTAACTGCCGCATCGCTTGCTAGTAAAATTGGAAGATGATACTGGCAAAAAGTCCCTGAGAAAGGTACTACTTGAAAAAAGAAATAGCACATCAGGAGACTTGTTGAAAATTGCAGCAGGGAAAATACAAGACAGATTGAAAAAGATCAACGCATACAAAGATGCATCAACAGTTGGCATATACTATTCCATCGGAAGTGAAATTCCAACACAGGGCATAATTGAGGATGTTCAAAGTGCGGGAAAAAAAGTCTGCATCCCAAGAGTGAAAAAAAGAGACATGGAGTTTTGTGAAATTTCAGACTTTGCCAGTCTTGAGATGGGCAGATTTGACATCATGGAGCCAAAGGAGAGATGTCCTATTGTGCATGCACTTGATGTGATTTTAGTTCCATCTGTGGGCATAACCCCAAGTGGTGTAAGGCTCGGATATGGACAGGGCTTTTATGACAGGTACCTGCTAAAAAACAGCACAGTTACCATCTCACTAGTTCTTGAAAAGCAAGTGGTAAGAAATATCCCCCGCCTAGAATCAGACCAAGACATAGACTGGATAGTTACTGAAGATAGGACGTATAACACATCACATGCAAGATAGATACCATACCCCCAACATCAGAATAGACATTTCACAAGCACTCCAAGCATGCGCAATATGTGGTTTGATATAAAACATAAAGTATCAATTAAAAACAGGGCTTTTCAAATTATATGGATAGAAATAGTTGCCGTGCAAGCACGGACAATACACAAATCAAATAGAGTAATCTATTCGTTGTCTTCTAATTCTTCAAGCTCAGGATCTCTCCTGCTTGGTCTTATTGGTACGTAAATCAACGCCATACAGTATAGTCTAAACACTACAAGATACATGTCATGGTCGTAAAATATTACCTAAATGGTTAATCTAGTTTACCAATATTACACTCAATTTTTAATGTCCTTACAGTGGCATAGTATGCAAAAAGCAAAATCACTATAGCGGCAATGCGTATTGGTATCTCGTAATTTGTAAGAAATGTAGATGCCGTAGCTCCTATACTGCCAAACGTGGATATGATGGCAAATCCCAATGGGCCACAACTGCACGCTCCAGCAATTGCACCCACTGCAGAGCCAAACACGCCACCACCCATCTTTCTCTTTGAACCCCTAAGAGTAATAATTCTAAACACATTCATGGGAATAACCAGACTAGACAACCCACATAATACCACAATAAGCAAGAGGCCAAATTCTGTACCCATTGGCACATGGCCTACCACATAAGGCGCCAAAAAGATATACTCGGATACTAAAAGTAATGCAAAAAGCATCCCAAAAAATATGGTAAATCCCAAAAGCAGGTATTTTGTATTTGAAAAAACTAGTCTTGGTGTTTGGAGCATTTTACACCATAGAATCAATAACTAGCTTAAAAACAGAGTAAGGCTGTGCACCGCTTATCATTTCTTGTTTATCGCCAGGCCCTACAATTACAAATGCAGGAGTGCCAGTGGCTCCAGCTTTTTGTGCCTGTGCAATATTAAGCTGGACACGTTTTTCATACTTTTTTGAATCAAGACAGCTATCAAACAGATCCATATCAAGTCCCATTGTAAATGCAAATGCCTTTAGACGTTCGCTGTTTGCCCAGCCGTTGTCGATTTGTGATTCCTGTGATGTGTACAATATGTCATGGTATTCCCAGTACATCCCTTGATCTTCAGCACAGTATGTGGCCTGCGCGGCACTCAAAGAATCGCGTCCAAGAAATGCAAGATCCACAAAGATCAAGTTTGCCTTACCAGAATCAATGAACTCTCTTGTAATTAGCGGTTTTGTTTCATGAAACCAGTTATAGCACTGATGACACTGATAGTCACCAAACTCTACTATTGTAACAGGAGCCATAGGATCTCCTAGAACAGGTGAGTCCATTGCAGTAGATACATCACCGTGCATACGCTCCACAACAGGGAGGGCAGTCTCAGAATTAGAATAGTATGCCGCAGCTCCTGCTATAACAACTGCTACTACCACAACAGACAGAATAACTAGTTTGTTCACAAGAAGTGTCTTTACAGTCGGTTTAAAATAATTTGCCCAAATTATACATGTTGTATAATTTTGGAGATTTCATATCCATATAGCAGATATTGTTGTAAATAACATCAAATGATACGAATGTAGAGATTTTGTATTAATTTAGCTACGTATATCGAAATGATGTGGCAAGTTCCAAATTAGATGTTTGGAATATGTGTATGCTGGAATGTGATTTTTGTTTAGTTTTGTGCAGGTAAATAGAGCAAGCTATGAGTGGCGACCTCTTTTAAATAAGCCGATCAGTTTTGAGATAGCCGTATCTATTGGGCACGACTCGCATCCGACCTGCATAGAGTGGCTAGATAGGTGTCTATCGAATTTTTCACGAGAATCAAAAATAATATCACATTTTGAACAGTACACCTTGGTAAAGTTGTTTTTAGGATCCACAAAGTATGATACCAGCATGTGCTTATAAAGATCATGTTGCACCATACCCCCAAGACGTGTACTGTCATACTACATCACATCATACGACACCATACTATGCCATATCACATCATGCCAAGCAACGCAACATCTAAGCAATAATTACAACTGAAAAACCACATCAAATTGTACTACCAAATTGTACTACCAAATTGTACTACCAAATTGTACTACCAAATTGTACTACCAAATTGTACTACCAAATTGTACTACCAAAGTACTACAAAACCAGCACCATACATATAGAAATGTGACAAGTGTAAAGCCTACAATAGATGTTTAATCCAACAGTTGTTTTTGACACATTTAGATAATCATAGGTAGTGTATCTTTACATGATTCTGATAATCTACCTCATATCTTGTGACATAGCCGCAATGCGTACAGGAAAACATTTCAGGAACAGGTTCCTTCTCCCGTACGATTTTCTTTCCTGATAATGATTTTATGGATATCATACTACTATTTGAAATGACTGCAAAGTTATGCCCCTCTCCAATAGAGTCAAGAAATTCCTTAATCGAGGTAATTACAACACCTGTATCAATCTCATCATCCTCATCAAAAGACGACAGGACAAACTCGTGATGTTTTAAAGTAGGGATTGCCGCAACTTGGTCTGAGACATACACCACCAAATCATTCTGAATTGACGTGACATCCCGGCAGTCAACAGTAATCATAGTGGTATGGTTGCAAAAACAGTATTTTAGTCTAACAGCAGGTTGTAAATAATTATTACAGCATGACATAGCAGGATATGTATGCAAGACTCTGAAACATTCGGTGTAGAGAAGGGGCACGGCAAGGATGTGATTGAATGGTTAAATGGTTATTCAAAAAAGAACAACATAAAGTTAGAGGCAAGGCTTTATGGCTATACGGTATCAACTGAGAATTTTGGAGATTTTGAAATGTTTTCGTGGATGGGGGATGTACAGGCTGCAAGAAAGTTGATAATCAAGGCAAGTAAGAGATTCAAAGTTAGGGTAATTGAGGGCGGATACAAGCCTAGTGAAAGAGTCTTTCGCATGAAAAAATTTGACTATGCAAAGGTAAGAAAGGGTGATAAAAGTATAGGATATATCGAGTTTGTAGCATCAAGATTTGGAAATAATGAGTGGAGTATAAACAATGAAGAAAGACGCTAATTCAGACATACAAAAAACCAGAATAGGGATAATTGGTACAGGGATGCTTGGCAGTGCTGTTGGTCTGCATCTACTCCACTCAGGTTTTGAACTGACAGCATACAACAGAACTACACAAAAGACAAAAAAGTTGGAAAGTGCGGGTGCACATATTGTAGAGTCTCCAAAAAATGTTGCGGTAAATTCAGATATTGTAATCACAATAGTAAAGGATGCTGACGCGGTAAGTGAGGTATCATTTGGTAAAAACGGGATCATAAATGGGATTCATGATGATCTTATAGTGGCAGACATGAGCACCATAGATCCGTTCAGATCAAAAGACATATCAGCCAAATTTGCAAAGAGTGGAATTAAAAAACTAGACATACCCGTAATGGGAGGACCGGGCTTAGCGGCCTCTGGAGATTTGATAGTAATGGTTTCAGGGGATAAAAATACATTTGAGAGATTCAAAAAAATCTTCAAAGTTGTGGGAAGTAGTGTATTTTATCTTGGGGTAGAAGGTGCAGCACATGCAGTCAAACTTGCAATGAATCTCCAAATTACAATGCTTGCCCTATCATTGTCTGAGGGGATGATTCTAGTTGAAAAGTCTGGAATAAAACCAGAGGCATTTTTAGAGGTGCTAAACTCGACATACTTTAAGACAGGAATGAGTCAGAATAAAGCATACAAAATGGCCCAAGGGATGTACAATCCCACATTTACGCTAAACAACTTGAAAAAAGACATCACTACCATTACAGGTGCGGCAAATGCACTTGGCATCAAGCTTCCCATGATAGAAAAGGCAGGTAACATATACCAAGATGCAGTTGTAGGAGGATTTGGAGAGATAGACTATACAGGCATTATTGCACACATTAAAAGAATAAACGGGCTTGACAAGTAGACTAAATTTACAAACACACTAGAACCGTATAGTACGTATGAGTGGCGTGTTTTTGCCTTGGTGCGTGCAATAAAATAGTGCAACTGTACCTCAAATATTACAAATACCCCCACACATAGATGTCAAAACTAGCATATCACAAGATTCATTCATGTTAATTCTGGCAAGTAGTTTAGATCGAAAATTCTATAAGCCATGCTGAGAGAATATAGTCATGCGTGTAAGTGGAAATATCGCAATAGTCACAGGCGCATCAAGTGACATTGGAAAAGGAGTCGCAAAAAGACTTGTCGAAGAGGGAGCAAGCGTAATCCTGATAGCTAGAAATCTTGAAAGATTAGAGCAGGCAAGAGACGAGATTGGGAATAAAGAGCTAACCGCGTCAATGCCTTGCGACATAACTGACGAATCCCAGGTCATGCAGACAGTCAACCAGATAATTGACACCCATGGTAAAATAGACATACTAGTAAATAATGCTGGTGCGATAAACGATCCGGTGCATTTTCACGAGATGAAACAACCAGACATTGAAAAATTAATTGGTGTCAACATGTTTGGAATATTCCACATGACAAAAGCAGTGCTTGCAAAAATGACAGATGCAAAAAAAGGAGCCATAGTAAATATTGGCTCCATATCAGGCAACCGAGCAATACCAAGAGTTCACCTAGCAGCATACTCATCAACCAAGGCAGCAGTAGCAATGTTCACAAAAGCAATTGCAGTAGAGTATGCCAGAAAAAACATCAGATGCAACTGTGTTAGTCCAGGGATTATAAATTCAGGCATGATCAAGCCATATCTAGATGATCCACATGCAAGAAAAGTCATAGAAGAAAGAATACCGCTAGTTAGAATTGGCGAGCCTAGAGATGTTGCAAATGCAGTGCTGTTTTTAGCTTCAGAAGAAGCAAACTGGATAACAGGTGTAGAACTAAACGTGGATGGCGGTAAGACTGCATCAGAAGGTTAGTTCCGTAGCACTCTAGACAGCATTTTAGATATACGTATGGGCTCTGGCAATGCACCTTGGAGAGTTAATCCGTTTAACAAGCGCGCCGCTTCTTTAGTACTGCATCCCTCACATCTGATGAACACATTATATGCAGTGTGTAGTGTGATTTTTTCTCTCGGACCAAGCTTGGCATATACTGCAACCTTTTTGTGCGATGATGGAAAGCGCTTCTCCAGTATTTGGGCAATGCCAAGTGAGTCATTGTAAGCAATTCCAATTACTGGAATCTTGATTGAATCATAGAGTCTTTTCACATCCACTACATTATACAGCGACATGATCATACCGGAAATCAACAGATAGTTGATATCAGACCTATGCAGTCGGTTATACATAGATATAATCACATCAGTCGAGTCATCTGCCTTTAGTGTAGTATGTCCAAGTACAAATCCATCAATTACAAAATCTCTACGCATTACTACACCAGACAAGACAGATGTATCTGAATCACGTTCAAAGCTCTCGGCAATAGCAAGGCCGCGAAGATTCTTCTCAAGATGCAGTGACCCCATTATCTTTTCTCCTCAGATATGCTTTGTAACTAAAAGATGTGATTCCCATGAGTACAGCGGTGAGTAGCGACCACAGCATAAAAGAGACAACATCAGACTCTGTCATTTGAAAAAACAAGCACGAACTTGCATCTAAAGTTTGGGTTTACAGAGAAAATATAGCAGAAAAGTAGCAACTTATTCACATTTATCATATATGTTATAAAATATCACTACAACACAAGCAAGGGCTGATTGAGAAAATTTGCGGTATATCATTAAATTCACTCAGGGAATAATACTGATACAAATGTATAGTTAATCAAGATGTACATGAGCGCCTATATCATGCACGAGTACATGGCGTAGGTTTTAGTTGTTAGAATACACCAGTCATGTAATGCCAACACTTTAGCAAACCAGACTGATTCAAGCAGTCATCTGATGATATAATATCTCAAATATTCCACTAGATGTGCATCTGTTCATGTTCAAGATAGTTTGTACATAAGAGGAAGAATGCATGGTGGTTTTATGTTTGCAGAGGTATAGATGTGAACGGTTGCAAAAGGATTACTCGGACTTGTCAGGGAGTCTTTCTTCTAGAATGTGAACCATTTTTTCCATGGTATCATTTATGGTATCAAACTTGTCATTCAAAGAAGCTAGTTTGTCATCCAACACCATGCGTGTCTTTTGGCCCTCAGCAGTTATGGCATTACGTGTCTTTTGGCCCTCAGCAGTTATGGCACTAGTTATAACATTACGTGTATTTTGGCCATCAGTAGTTACGACATTCTTTATGCTGTTTCCAATCTCCTGACTGAACATTGACATCACTACTCCTACAAAGCAATAATAAAGGCTATGCCATCTGCCCAGA
>JAPOPJ010000230.1 GCA_026712925.1 Nitrososphaerota archaeon | reverse complement strand
ATCGCATGATGCCACTCCGATAGATGTGCGCCCATTTGGATCTGTACACCTAACATGATATGTGATGGTGTAAGAGCCATCTGGTCTATCTTGACGTTCACACCGTGTTATCTCATCTGCAAGCCCAAACACAACCGCTGCGACTCGCCAGCCTGATTTTTTTATGTACGCTTTGCCGTGTATATCCATGATGTGATCTTTAAGCACGGCTTTTTTCAGTTCAAGAAATTTATCAAGTCGGGCTTTCATTTCTGAAACTGTAATTTCCATCGGTCTAGCAGGTTGGATCTGTGTTGGTATTTCCTGCAATGGTTGAGTCTGCACGTCATCAGTCATCCCGATAAACCTCCACTGTGACATGTTGGATGCCGTTGTCCGAGTATACGTCATTAATGCGAAATCCAGCACTTATTATTTCAAGTAAATCAAGACCATTGACAAAATTGTTTTTGAACAGTATGATATACTGATCAAGTTCTGTATCATCTTGCTGAATTTCAAGACACTCCGAAAAAAATGCATTGTCTTTGAGATTTTGCAGTTTTGCCATTTCAGCGTTCATGCTTTTACCTCCGCTTGTACTATCTGTTTTCCTGCATTGGCAAACTTTACTTCTGCATCTCGAATAATGCGGATCATAGTGTCGCCCATTGTTTCAGGCTTTACATTTCCCGCATCTTTTGGATCCAGTGATCGGTTTGCCTCGACTACTTCGCGCTCGACAGTAATATCTAACTGCCAGATGCCTTTAGCTGATTGTTTTGCATTGAGCCTATATCTGTCAGACATTAGTACTCCTCCCCGTATTGATCATCATTGTAGGGGTCTGGTTGTGGCCAGTCCTCTGGAGGCTGCTCCATTAGATGCCAGCCTCCATCTTTAAGATTTTTCTCTCAAGTCTTTCGATTTTTTTCTCGATGCCATCAGTGTAATACATGCCACGATATGCATCTAATCTTAGTTTTGCCTCAACTAGTGCAATGTATTGCTTACTGTCCATTAGTTGCCGGCCTCCAATGAGTCATTGTATGCATTGTTTGCCTCTAGTTGCTCTCTTAATCTGAGCATCTGTGCTTGTAGTGGATTTACTGTTTTGTTGTGTGCTTTGTAGAGTGCATCAAGTGTTTCTTGCACT
The DNA here is from genome assembly GCA_026712925.1 of Nitrososphaerota archaeon. Taxonomy (GTDB): domain Archaea; phylum Thermoproteota; class Nitrososphaeria; order Nitrososphaerales; family Nitrosopumilaceae; genus JAPOPJ01. The sequence goes on along the minus strand of JAPOPJ010000230.1, from coordinate 778 downwards.
TCATTCATTTTTGCGACAATTTGAGAATTGTCTATTTTTTGCGTTTGAAAATTCTCAACGCTTTGGTTTTCTAATTTTTGCTCTGATTGCTCAGAACTGCTTTGGACTTTTGCCATGAATAGAGGTTATTTTAGGTATTAATAAACATAACTATTAGTTGCGAATTTCGTACAAAAACGGCTTGTGGTGTGAACGTCCCCGAACACACCACAAATCCAAAGCGATTATCTTACACATGTACGGTATTTAAATTATACAATTCCTCGGCCCAATTCAGAGTAAACAGTCGTGGTTAAAGTTTTCGTTGTATTCAATTTTAGTATGACATCATTGACGACCCTTGCCATGCAAACCCCGCCTGTCGAATGAGTGAATAATCCAGCCTCTATAATATCCGCAGAGTTGCCCGCAAAATCTGATATTGACCATTCAGTACGATATTGGGCTTGCGTGCCGACTAGTGTTCTAGTGCCGACTGATTTTCTGCCTATCTCTGTTTGTAAAGATGTATCAGATTCTGACTCTACATTATTTCCTGTGCCGATTGCGTGATATGCGTTTGATGTGTGTGAGATTCCTAATTCTCTTTTTTGCATTTCAAGAATCGCAACATCTGGAATAACATTAAAGTTTATGATTTTATCTACGAGATGATTATTTTGGAATAGTTCAAACTTCCAAGCGTTTACTTTTTCTATTTTGTGTCTATACTGCAATTGGGTACACCGTGCCATTATAATCTAATACATAGATATATCCGTTTTGTGAAGTTAGTCCT
>JAPOPJ010000122.1 GCA_026712925.1 Nitrososphaerota archaeon | reverse complement strand
TGAAAGAAATTATGAAATGACCGAAGCAATTAAAAAAAACAGAGGATATGTGTGCCAAGTTTGCCACACCAACATTCCAAGAAAAGGCAAGCCACCATACGTTGAAGCTGCACACATCACACCAAAACCAGAAGATGGAATAGAAATACCTAGCAACATTATGATTTTATGCCCAAATCATCATAAGATGTTTGACAAAGGAGACTGCAATATAATATCGCGGACAAACAACGAGATCAGAATAAAGGCTAATGGAGAAATATGGCCTACAATCGATCTACGCGTACGTGAATAATAACAAATACCTGAGTGATAAATTCTAAATCAGATAAATAGTCTTTTTTATTTTAGGTGGTTTGATTATGGTCCATTTTGTGGTGAAATTCAACAGATTGCCGACTACATAATTGCAAGTGAAGAAGTGAAAGTCAGTAAAATCAACATTGAAAAAGTTAATGGCACAATCCAGAACTTGCAATTTTTTGGAGATGAATTAAATGAAATTACCATTCCTGATGAAATTGATAACAACCTAGATGTTATTATCAAATTTGTGACAGGAAAGACTCCAGATGAGTTAGAATTTTTGGCATCTGTACATTACTGGGCAGTAAGACAACAGGAAATATCAAACAATTATTCAGCTGATTATATCTTTGAAAAACTATCTGCATTAAATCCTAATAGAGTGTTTAAACTAGATGATGTAATATTAGCTGTTAAAACTCTTGAAGCACATAAATTTTTGACAAGATAATTTCAATACAGATACATGCCATTGCACTGTCAATTTTATCCCCGCAGGTAAACTACCTGCTCAGTACATCAACACATCACATCTCAACTTTGAGCACATCATACAGACACATAGTGCTCAAAAACAACTCTACAGAATTTGTTTCACTACAGTTTGATATATTTTACCAGATTCTTTTGAATGTAAAACTTGCACTTCTCTGTATCCTATCATTTCTGATTTTATAATTCTCATACAAGATATGTATGATACACTGACAGGAAATATCATATTCATACATCCACATTGATATTATAATTATTTCTTATACGTGCTTAATGCTTTTTCTATAGCATCATCTATTTCTTTCTCATCTGGTTTATACAACCAACGCATCATGGACATTTTGACATGCTCTCGTATGTATTGAGTATCACCATCATTCTCAAATAACTTGATACAATTCTTAGCTACTTCAACTAATGTCATTTAAACTTCACAGTTCCTAAATGCTATTTATCTAATAAATTTTGTTGATATTTCTCAGGTATGTCTTGTCACTATTATCATACCCATAGCACAAGTCAAATCTCTTAATTATTTGACATTCCTACTTGAGATAAAAAACCATACATTTAGCCACACTTACACAATCACTCTGAGAAAAGCTTTTCCCTAAAGCAGTCGCCAAGTCTTTTTTTGTATCTTACCTTTACCACACCGCGTATCTTCCACTCACAAACAGTTTTTTTATCATCCCGCGATGTATGCGTGACTACTTCCATTTGATCACCAGAATATTCCATCCACTCAGACCACTCAGAATATCTCCCATTATACACACACTGACATCCATCAGGGCAACCAGACCTGCTAGATTCCTCCCGTTCTAGCCTCTTTACCACAAAATTCTCAAAATACTCCATTAGTTCCCTAGTTTCAGATTCTGTAGGGCTAGTGCATCCAGGCGGCTCCTCGCGCCCCGGCATATATAATCGAGCTATACGAAAATCATGCAGATTTATCACCTTTGCATCATAAATGAGTTCATAGCATTCCCCCCCGTCGCATGCAGGCATGTATATTAGTTATATACAGGCATTAAAGAAGCTTGAGCTTTAGAAATTCCTACAAAACCCCACGCTCAACAATAGGCTTTAAACCATCTACTCCCCAATCTAGTTTCAGATTTGGCAAGTGTACAAGTTCCATGGATAGTCTTTGCGTTTTCAATAGTTATAGTAATGGTCAGTTTTGTCTCTGTGTTTTTTCCATCCCTTTTGCTAGCATCAAATACTGTTATAATTCCAGGTATAGACCCCATAACACCAGACCCATACGAGATAGGCCCTTGGGCAAGCTATATCATCATATCATGTGTAATCACACTTGGATTACTATACCTGTATATCAAGAAAAAACTTCCCAGCCCCATACATAATATCCTAAAACGATTATACTCACTAGAGGTCTCAAAAAAAAAGGCAACAGGAATAATAATCATATTACTTGCGATATATGCAATAGGAACAGCAGGCGAGCTACAACAAGAAGAAGACTATAACGATTACACCAAAGTAAAAGAAAGACTTGATGTATGGTCTATAGACCAAATCCCAAATTCCTTTGAGCCACATGTAAGATACTTTATACTTGCATCATCAATGGACATATTTGGAAGCTACAAAATAGCACCATATTTGGCAAGTATTGCACTTCTTGCCATGACGTATTTGCTTGCAAGTCAAATAACACAAAATCGATTTGCTGGAATCATATCTACCATACTATTAATGCAGAGCTCTGTATTTCTCACATATGATACCACTGTATCATATACTAATTTTTGGGTATTATTCTATGTCACATCACTATACATGGTAAGTAGATTCTGGCCGCTATCACCTGTATCATATCTTGTATCGCTTCCAGCAAAAGCACTAACTGCTGCGTTCCTGCCCATGTCGATATACTTTATACTGCGCAGTCAAACTCCTGCCAGACAAAGAGGCATTACTGCTGGGATTACTGCTGGGATTATAATTATAGTTGGTATAATGGCAGCTACTGGAGCAGACCCTACATCAGGTGGAGAGGCAAATATTGAAAGATTTGATGCAAAAGAGTTTTGGGCAGGCTTTGCATCTTTTTCATACCAGCTGCGCTTTGATGGGATAATAATGCTGTTTTGCATTCCATTAATTGTAGGATTATTCATAGCATCTAAAAATGGCATAAAGCATGCTGATTCCATGATGGTACTAATTGCAGGAATCATGTTAATTGCCCCGCTATTAACTGGCTTTACAAACCAGACAAATCAACCGTACAGGTTTGTTCCACTAGCGGTATTTTTTGCAATAGGTGTAGGGGTGTTATTTTCTAGAGTACGGGGCGCAGAAATGTCCAGATAGTCTCTAGTGTATCACCAGATTCAGTAGGATAGCCATCGTGTGCAAATCTTACAAGTGGTGTGATATTCCCACCTACACTATCAGATAGAACAGTACTTGCAACTAGACTAGTCTCATCAAATATCTTTGACTGTGTACGACGAATCACCTCATATTGCTCCCCATCTATCTCTAATATGGGGTCATCTCCAAGGGATGCCTCATAGTCTAAAAACGCATCAAGTGAATCATGATTTATGTGTGAGAATTTTGTCGATTCCAAATACGCGACAATTGCACCATTAGAATCTCGCAGTGTACTTTGCACAAATACAAAGATATCATCACCAATTTCAGTCTGATATGCAAAAGAGTGTGACATTAGCGGAACTGTAATAACTGCCACAATAGCAATAATTACTATTCCCCTCATGGTATATGGTTAAGATTACTTGGTATTTATTTTGGTACTATACACATCATAAAGCATCACACCATATCAGGAATATTTGAAAATAACTACACATGATATATCTGCAACTTTATACGTACAAAAACCAACCACAAATTTGTCATACAGTACTAAATTCTCTATAGAGATATACCAAGGCCACAAAATCAACACTACGTTTTTAACATACAAGGAAATCATTCCTAACATGAACATCTACATCATACTGGGAATCATTGCCATAATATTTTCCCCCGCTACTGGAATAGGCATGCTGTTAAATGATGCCACATACTGGCTGATTTGGGATATTGCGGCAATCATCATATTTCCAATAATTGGCTATGCCCTAGTCAGAGCAGGAATGAATCTCAAGAATCCATAAGTATGTGATTCCAAGATATGGTACTGCAAAATCATGATATGTGGCAGCTTAGCCATACAATCTTTCCAAGACTTGTATCTGTTCATCTCATGATAATACATTCATGATAATTTACACATGATTAG
>JAPOPJ010000065.1 GCA_026712925.1 Nitrososphaerota archaeon | reverse complement strand
TGCACTCTGGGCGTTTTACAATAGTTCGTCTTTTCGTGATGGATGTCTGATGGCAGTAAACCTTGGGGATGATGCAGACACGACAGGTGCCGTATATGGCCAACTTGCAGGAGCATATTATGGTATAGATGAAATTCCAAATACATGGAAGACAACGATAGCACATAGCAAACTAATAGAAGATTTGGCTGTGAATTTATTTAGATGCTCTGCATTACGCGCATCTGGTTCACTTTAGAATTTCCATCAACCTAAATTACTACAATCCTTTTCACATCTATTTAGTATAGACTATTGTTTTTGAATCTTTTTTACTGACAGCTTGCGTGGCCTGCCAACTCATGGTGTGTCACGGAATATGTCAATACCTATCGCCTTAAAGCGTTTGATCCATATTGAGATCCAATTCTGACATTGAATGAGATTGTTTACCGTTTTCTCAGTACTTTTACCTTCAAAACATATCATGTGGACTGCTAACAGTCTCTTGGTGACTCTGGGGTACTTGCTGTTTTGTATGCTTGTTTGATTTTTTTGTTGTGACATTTTTCATATCTATATGCTATCTTTATACTAGATTGTATGTGTTGATTGAAATATGTTTTTGTCTGGTTTATTTTATCACATGAATTTAGTCTCGTGGATATGCTCTTCAAAGATGTACAGTTGATGTTGGGTTCATTTTACCATTGACATATTTCACATCTCAAATTATAACAACAAGTATAGCTGTTGTAGTGATTGTACTATCGTGATTGTACTATCGTGATTGTACTATCGTGATTGTACTATCGTGATTGTATTGTTACCAACAAACTTTTTTGGTTTGATGGCGATGTGTTCTATTTGTGGTATGGTGTTGTATCATTAGCAATTTTGAGGGAATTGCTGAACAAATTTCTATGAAATATGTGGTTTTATATTTAGAACTTAATTAATGACTGACAGTGTGTAATATGTATGAGAATTTATCACATCAACCCTCTGAAAAATTGCTAATAATCCCAGACATACACAACAATTACACCATGGCAGAAAAAATAATTAACCATGAAAATCCAGATAAAGTGATTTTCCTAGGTGATTATTTTGATGATTATAACGATACGGTAAAAGACGCGGTGAATACCTCAAAGTGGCTGATAAACTCATTGCATCAGCCTAACAGGGTACACTTGATTGGAAATCACGATCTGAGCTACATGACATACAACAAAGATCTAAAGTGCAGTGGATATAATGAGGACAAACATGAGGCCATACGGGACATTGGCATACCCTGGGGGAGTCTGAGATTATTTTGTTGGGTAGATGACTGGTTGTGCACGCATGCTGGGATGAGCAACACGTTCTATTTAGAACAAAGAGAAACCGGTACCACTTCTGTACAAAGTGTACTAGATCTTTCTAGGTATGATCTTCTAAACATTGATGATGAGTCTAGTCCACACCCGTTCTTTCAGGTGGGGCTGTCACGTGGTGGTGCGGAATCTGTGGGTGGCATTCTCTGGTGTCACTATGGTGAGTTTGTGGATATTCCAGGTGTGAGGCAAATATTTGGACACACTCGAGACCGTATGGTGCGGCATAAAAAAACCAGAAACTCTGAGCACTATTGCATAGATACTGTACTGGACCACTATGCAGTATATCAGAATCACATCATGAGTATAATCTCTACAGGCACATTATGGAATAGTTGAGTTTTTCTGTATAGCCATACTGGTATTGAAATTATATCATATTATC
>JAPOPJ010000067.1 GCA_026712925.1 Nitrososphaerota archaeon | reverse complement strand
AGTCTTGATTCCATGAATATGTCAAATCATCATCATCAGCAGAAGCAGTACCATCAAGTGTGACTGTTCTGCCTATAGTGACTGTCTTGTTTTTTCCAGCATCTGCGGTGGGAATCAGGTTTAACTCTAGTATTTGGATGCCGTCATCTGTTTCTGCTGGTACTATTGCATAACTTTTGGCACCAATGGTATATGTTTCAATGTGCCTTAGACCTGCAAGCTTCAAGGTATCATCATCTGAAATGTTATCTACTGGTGTGATTCTGTTTGGATTTGTAATGTTTAAAATTTGTACTGCATTGTCAGTTTCAGCTGCAATCACTGCATAGTAATCATTTCCAACACTAAATGTAGATACTGCACGTGCGCCTCCAAGTTTTATGGTATTATCATTTTCAATTAATCCCTTTGGAATCATTCTGTTTGGATTTGTCACATCCATGATCTGGACTTTGCCAAGATCACTTGTCACTACTGCATAGTGTCTTGCTCCTACTGAATAAACATCCACATCAGTTGCACTCTCTAGACCTGGTCCACCTCCAACACCATCGCCATTTGGACCGTTAAAGTAGATGTGGTGTTTGTATGTGATCTTATCTGGGTTTGTGATTTCTTGTATGTGAATACCATCTCTGTCATTTCCGACTGCTACTGCATAGTGATTATTCCCTATAGAGTATGTGTCTATTCCATGTCCAGCAAGAATGTCTGGTCTCTTTGAATAATCTTTTGGTGTGATGGTGTCCGGGTCTGTAATGTCATATATCTGAATTTTATTATTTGTTGAAGATATTGCTACTGCATAGTATTTGTCCCCTATGGAGTATGTTGCTATGTCAAGTATGGCTCCTCCGACTACTTCATTCAGAATACTCAAAGGCCCTTTTGCAGTTATAGTGCCTTGGGCTGTAATCTCTAGTATCTGAATGCCATTATCTTGATTTCCAGAAATAATGGCATAGTGTTTATCCTCTATGGTATATGTGGATATGGCATATGCGCCATTAAGTTCACGAGTACCACCATCGATAATACTGTCTGTAGTGACTGGATTGTCCGGATCTGTCACATCAATAATTTGGACACCATCCTCAGCAGGTGATGTCACTACTGCATAATATTTGTCATTTACACTAATCACGGATACCTGTCTTGCACCGTCAAGTATAGTGGAGCTTGTATCATCAACCTCACCTCTTGGGATTATAACTAGTTGTGCAAAAGATTCCTCAAATATGCCTAGTGATGATATAGCTAACAGTACTATGAGTCCTATTAGCCAAGTATTGGTGGGGGGGGGGTAGAATATCATGTCTTTATATGATTGAATCAAAGTGCATCATAAAACCTTTTGTTTTGTGATTGTGGTATTTGCTCAGGTCCGTTTTGTTTTAATCATGATTTTGTAAGTGGCCATGTTTTCTTTTATTTTCTCAACATCATCTTGAAATATGGCAAAGATTGCCCAACATATCACGTCTCAGTTGATCTTTTTGGTGAATCATCAATAGATTATCTGAGGTTTTCTTTTAGATCTGTTTTGGTCAAATTATGGTTTTCAGGGCAGAATAGTAAAGATTGAAAATTTTTTAGTCTTTACTGAACATAACTTATCATCATATCTTCACTGAGTATGCCTTTACTTGTTATCATACATGTATTATTCCTGCCTGCACGCATTAATTATAGAAAGTGTTCCTAGCAGTGCTTCTTCAAGTCTTACTGTTTCTGTTGCCTGGTCTGGAAAAAAGTTAAACACTTTGGCATTTTGGAGTTTTTTCACACTTCCTCCAAGTATTTCATGTACTCCTTTTTCAGGAGAACCAAATACAACAAGTGTGGGTTTGTCTGATTTGTGATATTTTGCAATTTCCTTACTAGTTATCACTCTACCCTTTCTAGATGTAATTATGACATCTCCAGTCCACTCTGAGAAGAGTGATTGCAAGCTTGCCCTCTCTTTTACTGCATACCCCCAGTATTTGTCTGCCTCTTCTTTTTGAATCTCTTTTATTGCAAAGTCTGGATAACCTTCCTTGAATTTTATAGTTATTCTTTTTCCAATTTGTTTTTTGCCAAAGTATGGAATTATATGATTTATGCCTGCATCGACATAACGCTTTCCCTTCATACCTATTATGATGCCATCCCTTACACTATCCCTTGTGACTTTTTTTTGATTTGCAGGAAGGGTGTGGCTTGGAATCTTTAGTGGCTGCAAAACCCCTGCAAATTTTAACTCGTTCATTTTGGGAAATAATCTTTTTCGCAAAAATTGTGGAGTCTCTAGATATCGTAGTATTATATTCATTAGAGCACTGTCTTGATCATTTTTTCCCTCTTGGTATAGGTATATGGTATTTACCTGGAATATAGCACACGCCCTTGCAAGGATAGATATCTTTCTTGTCTTATCCATCTTTGTGGATTCATCAGAAAGTGAAGAGAATGGTACTGCCACTGAAATGTTTGTCATGGCTGTATGTGGGAGTTATGGCTTTTCATCACGGTATTTTTCTTTGGCACTGTTTGCATATTTTTCAACCAAATCATCTGGGAGAATTTCAAATGTAGCAGAGTCTGTCTTGATTTGTGCCATTCTGATATGGCCTGTGGATTCTTTTTCTTCACTTGCAAGGTAGATTCCGGCTGCTGCAAGTATGGATGCATCCTCTAGTGATATGTCCTCCTTGTAAGCATCTTCTAAGAAAGTAGTAACTTGATCAGAACCAGAGCCTATTGCTAGTGCATCATATGCAATATATGTCCCACTTGGATCTGTAAGGTACATTTGTGGTTTACCATTTACCACACCTCCTAGTATTAGTGCCACGCCAAATGGTCTTACACCTGCATACTGGGTGTACTGTTGGCATTGGTCGGCTAGATGCTTTGCAATAGTTTCTACTTCAACTGCCTCATCATAAATCATTTTATTACTTTGTGAGAAAAATCTTGCATTATCTACTTGGCTTCTTGCATCTGGTATGTATCCTGCTGCTGCTACTCCTACATGGTCATCAATTTGGAAAATCTTTTGTGCAGTGTCAGAAATTTGCAGTTTTCTTGATCTCTCTTCCACTGCAATAACTATACCATCTTTGCATTTTATCCCCACTGCTATTGTACCTCTACGTACAGTTTCAATGGCATATTCTACTTGGTATAGTCTGCCGTCTGGCGAAAATACAGTAATTGCTCTATCATAGCCTTGCTGTGCGGGAAGCATGTATAACAAGTGCTTGTAAAGTTTAATTTAAAGCTATGAAACTGTGGACTATATCCTTAGGTCGATGCCTAGAATTTAGTCATGTGTATGTCATTTAATCACTGTACTTTTAGATCATGAGATCCGCGAATTAGAGCAAAACAATCTGAAATAGTGAATCCTGCGCAAAGAGTTGGTAGAGATTGTCATAGAGAACAAACATCTGAAGGCGGAATATTCCAAGCTCAAGTCGAAGTATATCCGTAAGTCACAACATTAAAGGTAGAACTTGACCACACAAAACTAGAAAATAACAACTTGAAACAAGAGCTACACAACCAGAACGCCAACATACTGTTGAATTATCTCCAAAGTGTGATCAACTGGGTAGAGGCTACGTTCCAGACAAAAAAAATTATGAAGGGTGTGGATTGGGGGCCTATGTACAACAAATACAAGAACATGTAAGTGGATATAACAATACGCATAAGTTTCTGTACATGTTATTTTAGGACTATTAACATGTATGATGCCTATCGTCTGTGGAATATACAAAAAACATCAGACAGAATACGTGGAAAATTAAAATTCAAATCAATTCATATCTATACATATCACATTGGAAAAAAATTCATACATCATGATATGTACAAAAACTCAAACTATTTGCACAATCATTACTTCTGTGCAGGTTTAGACGATACCTGGTGTGATACTATATCATGATTTGACAGGCGGCCACCAATCTTTATGAATGACTGTATGATTCCTTTTGGCGGTTTTCTATTACAGAATTTTTTAAAATCATAATCAAACTTGTGTTTCTTGGTAAACTTATACACTGCTGCCAGATGTGCAATCTTGTCTGCATAGCGTACAGAATGACTCATTGCACCTTTGAGTACGCTCCACATTTCCTCTACGGGATTCAAATATGGATGTCCTACAGGATACCACAAAATAATAATATCGCGTTCTGCAAAGAATGCTTTTGCATCTTTGGATGTATGCCACGTTGCCTTGTCTAGTATCAGAAGCATCTTGCCTACCTCTCTGTACACCTTGTCGATGTGTTTTAGAAAAGAGATGGTGTTGACAGTCTGACAGTGATCAAAAAAATGTCTACCGTCTTGTGTCAGACTACATAACATTGAGAATCGAGTATATCCTCCACTCCACAACATGAATATGCGTAGACACGTCTTTGCCCAATATTTTGCAGACATTGTAGCGTCTTTGAAATGT
>JAPOPJ010000069.1 GCA_026712925.1 Nitrososphaerota archaeon | reverse complement strand
TCATATTCATATCTTTCATTTTTTTAATTATTGAGGTATGTGTTTGCTTTAAAAGTTCGGCTGCACGCTCGGAGCTGATTTTATGTTTTTTGAGTAATGACATGACGTGTTTTTCCATGTGTGGTTTCAAATTATCATACTCTATAGATTCTTTAATCATATCAGGCTGTGCAGAATAGATGTATGTGAGTAGCTCATTTTTGGTCATGTCATTTAGAAAGTCTTTATGTTTATTTAGTCTATAGCGTGTCTCTTCATCTTCATTTTTGTACAATTCATGTGCTATTTTTTTACCCATCCCAGTTAGGGTAATTTTACCCACATCTTCAGTTAGTACACCAATTTGTTTTAGATATCGTACCTCTTCATCTAATATTTTGCTATATGGGCCATAATTAGTTGCTTCATAACTACACTGTTCTTTGATCTCATCTACACTATCTGAGAGGACGTACATAATTTTTTGAAGTTTAAATCTCCCATTAATAGGCTCGTCATTAGCATTAACCAATAAAATTATGAATTTATGTAACACATTTACATCCCGTAATATTTTTTCCTTGATTTCCAATGCTACTTTGTCACCCATGATAATTAATAATGTCTGGTTATAGTATATTAATTTGATCTATGGCACGTTCATCCACAAATTCGAGACTTTTCCAAATATTCATTCCAGTCACATAACTGAGCACATGCCACAAATTCCAGATTTAAAATTGATTCTGTTTTATAGACGCATGTAGTAATTATTTGACTTGTAATTTATGGCATATGGGAATAATACAATCCACCATTTTCATATAATATGTAACAAAAAATTTGTCTTGTGCACAAATATTGCTACATGTCTTACCATAGTGAAATTATTTGTTATGACTTGATATCATAATCCCTCAGATTATGCCTAGAGTCTTGTCACTTAAGCCTTCTATGTGAACTAACAAAATTGTGCTGTATGATCATCATGCCAAGCAGTGCTGGATTTTCAGATTGGAATCCACGCACTGATGTCATTCTATTTTGAAATTCCCCATCGAGACACTCGTAAATGTTGTTTGTTATGTATCCACCCCATATGCTGACATCGGCGATGTTTGTTGTTCTGGGTTTGGTCATAGTTCGTATCGCTTTTTTGAATCTAAATTTGAATCCTGCAAGACATTCAGTATTAAAATGTCTAAACACTTTTTGATAATATTCATCGCCTTTTTGAACAATAAAGTGGCATCCTATCGAGTTTATTGCATAATTCTGTTTTCAGGTACAGAAAACATCCCAGTATCTCGCAATTTCTGATATGCAAGCATCGAATAACATTCTCCCAAACCCAATTTTGGAAATTTTTTTTGAAATTTTAGAATTTCTTTTATTGGGTTATTTTTTAAAATCTGGATTTTACCACTTTGCACATACATTTCTGTAATTTTGCTGGTGTTTTTATCAAGTAGTTCATACTTTACAATATATGATGGGATTGCCAGAACATGTCCCAATAGTCCAATCTTCTCTATC
>JAPOPJ010000071.1 GCA_026712925.1 Nitrososphaerota archaeon | reverse complement strand
TGCTGGGATGCCAAACATCTTTACCTGGGATATGGTCTGCGACTCCCTGATGGTACGCTGTCTGCATAGCTTTATGTCAAGGAGTGAATTTCTATACTCCTTTGGCTTTCGTATCTTGAGTATGGCATCAGAACCATCCCAGGTTGTCAAATAAATGTCGGCTTCTGCGCCTTTTTTTAATAGCCTCATGAAATATCACACACTCTGTTGTAATTTAGTTCTTTTACAATCTAGTAAAACGTGCAATGGTATAGATGTGATATAGATGTTGCACATAATTCATCTCATACAAGAATATACACGAATACATAATGAGTGTGTATGAGTGCACACCATACAATATGAAATAATCTGGTTATTACAACATAATGCAAAAACATGCTTGCAAGATATGTTTGTAAGATATGCTTGTAAGATATGCATCTACAGGAAACCAGAGTACGTGTTTAGTAGCTCACATGGGTAACATGTGTGCATCATTCCCAAAAAGCATACACTGTCATATCCATCATGACATCCATCACCATATCTATCATGATATCCATCATGGTGTATAGTGTGTGATGTGGCACACAAATCCTACTACATAATCATGAAATTAGGTTATGATAGATTCCAGACTATGAAATATTGACATAAATGAGGAAACAGTACAATATTTAATAAAATGGACAAAGGTGTTAGAGAGTAGTCATGGAAAAAGATGAAAAGCGATTAAAGCAAGAAGATTGCAACGAAGATGAACTCGGAGCAGGCATACTAACTCTTACCAACAAGAGACTTGCCTTTGACAAGACGCAAGCAAGAATGATGGATTTTTCCAAACACTTTGGAGATACTGTGGTAGATGTTCAGCTTGAAGACTTGGTAAAGACATGGAAAGAAGGATGGCTGATAAAAAAAGTATGCTTTACTGCAAATACCAAAGATGGTCCAAAGACATACAAGTTTGGTGTATTTAACACAAAAGACTGGCTCAAAAATATCGATAAAGCCGCATCTGAGGCATCTTAGTATGGCACTACTACAGAGTCAAGCCGCCATGATTGTGTGACAAACGTATCTTTCATCTTTGCACCAGGTTTTGCCTGTGACTCTAAAAGCCCGGTCCAACATATCTGACTGCCACAGTCGCCAGCATATTTTAGTGGCACGACAAAAAACTTGCAACCATGACGTTTACAGACATCTTGAAGCATTTCAGAGAGTCGCTTGTTTGCCGCCACGCCACCAACCACCATGAGTTCTTTTTTTCCTGTAAATGAGAGTGCTCGCTCTACTGCCTCACTCATCATTGCAAATGCAGTCTCTTGGAGTGAAAAACATGCACCATTCTTGTTCTTTTTTGCTACCGACTTTGCAGCTGAAAGCAGACCAGAAAATGACACGTCATTGCCCTTTACTGAGTATGGTAGTTGGATATACTCTGATGTATTAGATGCAAGACTCTCAATGTCTCTCCCACAGGGAGATGCAAAACCAATTGATCTGCCAAATTGGTCAAGAAGCTGTCCTAGTGTGATATCTAGTGTCTCACCAAATACACGCCACTGCTTATTTAGAAAGGCAAGCAACATTGTATGTCCCCCAGATACTAAAAGTACTAGCGGGTTTCTTGCACCAGTGAGTAGCTTTCCAAGCTCTATATGTCCTAGCGCATGATTTACAGGATATATCGGGATTTTATAATATGATGAAAGTGATCTTGCCACAACAGCACCAACTCTAAGACAAGGACCCAAGCCAGGTCCTGCTGCATACGAAATGATATCAAGATTTCCAATATCGATACCAGCTTTTGCAAGACACTCTGAAAGAACTGCCGGTCCTGCATCAATGTGATGACGCGATGCCTCTCTAGGATGAATCCCCTCACCATCAGGCGGTCGGTAAATCCTCCGCACATCAGAGAGAATCTTTCCAGTACTATTTTTTTTTTCCATCACTGCACAAGAGAATGTGTGTGCTGTGCTTTCAATGCCTAGTCCTAGCATGCTATCCCCTGCTAAGCGTCGAGACAATTTTTATCACATCACCGTCTTGGAGTCCATGATCACCCCCGACTCGTTGCTTTGTCTTACAATCTATCGCGTGTAGAAATCCCTTGGCAATATCTGCATGTATAATACCTGCAAGATCTCTTGCAGTAGAACCAGCAGGAACAAGTTTTGCATCAGGCAATATATCACCATCCTTGTTTGTAAGTCTAGTTTCATCCTCCACAGGATATACAACAATGAATCCAAGCAGCTCAAAGACTGCCTTGTTCAATATTTTTTGTACTCCAGTGGAGTGGATTTTTGAGAATACCGAATCCACCAGGTTTAGTGCTTTTTTTTGCTGCTCAGTGATACTCTTGCCATCCTCAAGTGTGAATTGTCCATCACCGGGTCTATATTTTAAAATGCCCGCCTTGGAAGCACGTCTTAACAGTAGCTCAGTCTCTGCGCTACATGGTACAACTATATCTGTAATTTTTTTTGTTACATCCAAGTTATCGCACAAGTCTGCTTTGTTTGCTGCAATTATTATCGGCTTTGTACTGCTCCTCAAATTCTTTACAAAGTCAGCCAAGTCAGAGTCGCTCCACTCTTTGGGGTTTTTTGAAATTAGATTCATCTTTTGCAATATGTTTTGTACTTCATAATCTTTTATGCCCAGACCGGTAAACCGCCTTGCAATACCATCTGTAAGTTTTGATCTTTTCTGGTCCACCTCTCTTGTTATCTTGTCCCAATCCCTACGCAATATCTCAAGGAACCACTGATCAAATTCATCTTGCACAAACTCTACATCTTCAATTGGATTATGACTACCTGCTGCGACAGGTTGTCCTTGAATGTCAGTAGTTCCAGCAATATCTACTACATGTATCAGCACTTCTGCTTGCCTTGCATCATCAAGGAATTGGTTTCCAAGCCCCTTTCCTTCATGAGCTCCCGGCACTAGTCCTGCTACATCAATTATCTTTACTGGAACAAGGCGTGTCCCATCTTGGCACAACGAGTTCTGATGAGATATCTCAAAGTGTTTGCAGGCACAGCGCGTCTGGACGTATGCCACTCCCACATTAGGCTCTATTGTGGTAAATGGAAAGTTTCCTGTTGGGACATCAGTTTCAGTAGCAGCTGAGAAGAATGTGGACTTGCCCACGTTGGCCTTTCCCAGCAAACCAATCTGCATGCTCAAAAAAACACCGTCTATACTTATTAGTTTTCAGAATCAGCAGATATCATACAATAACACTTGAGATTATACCAGAGGCGTAGTCACAGCTATGCTTGAATCATACCCACACATTTTACACCACATCCACACATATCCACATCCACACATATCCATATCCACACATATCCATATCCACACATATCTGCGCCTACGTATGACATATCTATGCATGTCGTATCTGTCCATGTCTCCTAGCACTGCTTAGAAGCAATTAGAAATTGTTTAATCTATCGTAAAAAAACAAGACACATGTCAATAGTGATTACTGGGACACCCGGAGTTGGAAAGCACACCATATCTCAAATGATTGCAAAAGATGCAGGGCTGGAGGTAATTGATGTAAACCAAATAGTCGCAGAGTCTGGCCTGCTCAGAGATAGTCAAGGAACAGGTGATGTAGATACATCAGAGTTGGCAGAAATCCTAAAAAAACACACTACTACATCTAGCCTAATAGTAGGACATCTAGCCCCCTATGCCATATCTCCAGAGCAGGTAAAAATAGTAGTGGTTCTACGAAGAAACCCGTACGAGTTAATCCAGACATACAAGAAAAGAGGATATTCCATATCAAAGTGTATGGAGAATGCCGGGAGTGAAGTTCTAGGTATAATATATCACGATGCCAAAAACAGATTTGGTGAGAAGACATTCCAGGTAGAGTCATCTGAAATACATGACACTGTCAAGAAGGTCAACGATGCCATTTGTGGCAGACGCGAAGATGACATAGATTGGCTTGATGTCGTAACAAGAAATGGTGATTTAAAAAAATTCTTTGCATATTGAAATCATGATGCCGTACTTTTAGCAGTGTGTTTTTAGCAACATGCTTTTGGCAACATGCTTTTGGTATCATGCTTTTGGTATCATGCTTTTGGCAACATACATCAAACATCATACATCAAGCATCATATTTTTGTCATCATACATCTATACAGCTTTTGCTTACTG
>JAPOPJ010000072.1 GCA_026712925.1 Nitrososphaerota archaeon | reverse complement strand
TGCTGTACTACGTCTACCATCATTGTCTACTACAGCAAGACTGATTATTATTGTGGCCGGACCGGTAGGTGCAGTAAATGTAGGGTTTACTGTTGTTGTAAGCGTGATCGTGTATGCGGGGGTATATGGTACTTGCCAAAAATAATGTTCGACAGTACCATCAGAGTCTGACGAACCAGAACCATCAAGCGTGACAGTAGCACCAGATGCGACTATCTGATCAGGCCCTGCATCAGCAACAGGTAGATTGTTTTGTGCAAACACATCTTCAACCATTCCACTAAAAGATAACACCATGAATACAGAAATTGCACCTACCCACACAATGGGGGGGATCTAACTATCTTGCATTTCATGATGTGTGGTAGTAAAATTTGTTTAAAAACTTTTTTTTGCATTTTTGCATACCTTTCACACCTATACCATCGTACCCTGCCATCGTACCCTACTATCCTATTGTGGTATAAACCAACAAAACGCAAGCTGGTACGGAGCATTCCTGTATGACATATCTTCTGTGAATCGTGCTTTTATAGTGTGAATGGGCGTGATTGTACGTTTGTCATACCTTGGGATTACAGGATCTTTTGCATGCCTAAACCATAATGTGACTAGGCACGAATGCATACACTCTTACACATACACTCCTTGTACGCTACGTGCCAGATATCTGTACTTCCAGAAATAATATCTAGTAGGTAAAACAACGTATTCTGAATTGAGATATTATACATTGATCCTGCTTTTGGTAGCCGCACTAGTTGCTGTGGTTCCAGCATCCGCAGAGTTGGAGTTATCCACTAGTAATAGCGTCTACTCACAAGGTGAGATACTATTTGTATATGGTACGGCAGATCCTGAAGAGACCCTAATTATACGCCTGTCTGCACCAGATGAAACAATAGCAAAATTTGATCAAATCACTGCTGACAAGGACGGTGTATTCCACTATGCACTATTGGTATGGCCCAAAGAGTCTACTGACTTTCCATTTGGCACCTATGCAGTTGAACTGATAAGCACGCAACAAGACCTCACAGAAAAGACTGACATAAAATTCACATCCACTTCTGAGCTTGTAGAGATTCCTGTAGAGCGTCGCCTTAACATACTCGTGTTTGCACCAGAGTCTGCAGCAGTAAATGGACCAATTCGAGTCTTTGTGCAAGTGACAAGTGACGGCTTACTACTTGGAAACAATCCTGAAGAACTACTCCAGACGACACACGTCCACACACCTGCTGGTAAAGTAGAGACACTATCAGACTCTTTTGATACGCTACACCGCGGATTATACTATGTAGATTATACTCCAACTCAAGAGGGAACATATGTATTCCATGTGGTTGCATTCAGTCAGGGAACAACATCGCATGGCTCTGTTGCCACAAACGTCCTCTCTCAAGACCTTGCAGGCATTTCTGATCAAATAGTTCGACTCAACTCTATACTTGATGAGACATCAGCAGAGCTTGCCACACTAAAGTCAGAAATTACAGGGTTTGGCTCTACACTTGAGACTGCTAGTAGTAATATAGATACTAGTGTTTCATCCATATCAAATTCTGTGGTGAATATAGAGGAGGCATCATCGCAGCTCAACTCTCTACTGCTCCCAATAGTATCTTCTATTGGAATAATTGTAGCACTGCAAATTGTAATCCTTGCAAGAAGACGTGTTCTCTAGGAATATACACACGAGACTAAATTCATGAGATAAAATTAACCCGACTGAAATCTATTTCATGCATCACATACAACCTATACCCTAGATCATTAGTTCTTGAGATCTAGGGTATAGTTAGCAATCAGTCTACATAGCAACATCAGTAGGAAATCTGAAATTTGAATCCTTTAACAACTTTACAACTTTATCAAACTCATAACCACTCATGATATCTTTTTGCTTCATCATCAGTAATAGTCCTATTAATCCTGTAAACTTGATTCCCAACTTTGTGGCCTTTTTCCTTGCCTTATAGTCATCTAGAATACAATAAACCTGTTTCCCAGTAGCCCGCAATTTCTGATAAGCCAGCATTGAATAGCATTCTCCCATCCCCACATACAACATAGAGAATTTCTTCTGAAATGCCAAGATTTCTTCGGCTGTATTTTCATTTAAAATCTGGATTTTACCATTCTGCACATACATTTCTGTAATTTTGCTACTGTTTTTATCAAGTAATTCATGCTTTACAATATATGACGGAATTGCCAGAACGTGTCCCAATAGTCCAATCTTCTCTATTAACTCGGGACATTTAATCTCATTTGATATTGCAATCATAACACTAGAATCTAATATTTTCAAAATTTATCTCAGGGTAATCATGTTCATGGCGTTCATTTTTTTAATTACAGAGTATTGTGGTATATTTAGTAATTCGCCTGCACGTTGGGCGCTGATTTTATGTTTTTTGAGTAATGACATGACGTGTTTTTCCATGTGTGGTTTCAAATCATCATACTCTATGGATTTCTTAATCATATCAGGATGTGCAGAATAGATGTAAGTGAGTAGCTCATCTTTGGTCATGTCATTTAGAAAGTCTTTATGGTCATTTAGCCTATAGAGTGACTCTTCATCTTCATTTTTGTGCAATTCCTGTGCTATTTTTTTACCCGTTCCAGTTAGGATAATTTTCCCCACATCTTCAGTTAGTACACCAATTTGTTCTAGATATCGTACCTCTTCATCTAGTATTTTGCTGTATGGGCCATAGTTAGTTGTAGTATAACTGCACTGTTCTTTGATCTCCTCTACACTATCTGAGAGGACGTACATAATTTTTTGAAGTTTAAATCTCCCATTAATTGGCTCGTTATTGGAATGCGTCAATAAAATGATGAATTTATGCAGCTCGTTTCCATCTTGGATTATTTTCTTAATTTCCAATTCTACTTTGTTACCCATGGTGATTAATAATGTTCGGTTATAATATAAAAATCTGATCTGTGGCAGGTTCTTGACCAAATTCGGAGCTTTTGCTAGTTTGATCTTCTGCCTCGACATATCCATCATGGATGATAAATTTGAAGCGTTTTGGATTTAGCATCTCCAAATTGGGTTTTGGTGTGTAACAACATCTAGTCAATCTTACTGTGATACTATCAATACAATAAACTTCTTGGCATCTTTTGTCCATCCAAGCTCCGCATTTGGGGAAGAATCTTGTGCCTACACAGACACCGGACTTGAGTGAATACAAGAATTATGTAAGATAATTTTATAAGATGTAATACCTAACATATGGTATCAGAATCTGAATCCTTCAGACTAACGGGAACCTACGCGGTATAACGGTGGTATTGGGGGTCATGTGGATTCTGGGTTATTATTTTAGTAAATCATCACTCATCTCTGTGTGCAGTCTGGCTACAAGATCAATGTTCAGACATTGCTTAATAGATTGGCCGCGCTCGTTACACCATGCTATTGCATCGGCAATTTCATAAGCTTGTCCACCATGTAATGTAGGAACAAACAAGGTGTGTGGTAAAGCCGTGACTTTTCTTTAGATATACTATGGCAATTTATACAACAGACTTTGTGGGTATAGTTTTTATTTTTTAACGTCCACATAAAGACAGTTTTCAGTTCGGCATTCCAGCAGAGGATCGTAGGGACTTTATCATAACTGTTCACATCCATATTTTTGCAAACACAAAACCAACATGCAATCTTTCCCCTATGTATCAACTAGATGCATGAACAGATATGGATATTTCACAGGGCATTTCACAGGATATTTCACAGAATACTTCACAGAATATTTCATAGGATGCCACATAGTTATAATAACACAACATACTCAGACAGTCTATGCCACAGGCGGCAATGGTTTTTTTCATCGCGTTGGTTTCTGTCGTATTTGTAAACGCGTATGCACTTAATGATGTGGCAGTTTCACTTGAATCTGGTCTTGATGGCATATTTGACACTACCATGTTTGATTCAGATATATTTCACTCAATATTTGATTCAGGTTTTGACTCAGACACATTTGATAATGCCATATTTGATACAGAAATATTCAGACTTGACCCAAGCTTTTTTGAATCTGCCAAAACCAAGAGGTATGTAATATTTGGAACCGGCCAGCCAGATGCCTCTCTTGTACGTGATTCTGCATATGGTGTACGTTCTGATGGTGGATTCTTTTATGTAGCCGCACTTTCAGAATCAAAAGCCTCCAGGTTATTATCACAAGGCTATCATGTTATAGAGGACTTTGAGCTGGACTTTTACCAGAGTACAGATGCCTCAAGAATAGGCCAAATTACAGGGTATGATGCCGCTACTGAAAAGTATGATCTGACAGGTAAGGGTATCACTGTAGGTATAGTAGATACCGGCGTAGATTTTTCAAACCCCGACATTAGAGATTCTCTTGCACGTGATGAGTTAAACCACCCACTGATGCTTGACCCAGACGGCCAGGGTATAGTTATTACAAATTCCACATTCTTTGCATTCATTGATAATGATGGAATAATTCGCAACTATAGCAAGCCCATACCTGATGGTTTTACATCATCAGTATATCAGACAAGAGATGGAATATTTCTTGACTTGAATCAAGATGGCAAGGGTACAGACATTCCAGTGTATAATTCATTTTATCCACTAGTTGGTCAGTTCCCTACATTTAATGGAACCATCACAAATGATATGAAGATAGGTAATAGTAATCGCGATTACATCAGATCACAAAGCGGTGCATATCATCTTGGAATAATATATCAAGGCGCACTCCAAGGCCCATACACGGGAGTCCAAGTAGTACCTGTATTGGTAGTTGACTCCACCATACCCGGACTATACGATACTATAATACCTGACATGACTACATCCTGGGAAGATTTCACACGCGCTGACTTGAAAGAAGGTGAGGAAGCAAAATATGACTTTGACTTTACTGATGAAAAGCCCATAGTACTTGGAAGTGGAAATGAATTTCTCATATATGATTCAGACGCTGATGGAAAGGTAGATTATTCTGCCGGGACAGTTGGTGCGCATGTCCTTGATGTGTATAGTGTAATATCAAACAAGACAGCTAATGTTGATAGTTTATTTCTTGCAGTAAATGGAACATTACTAGAACCACTTGATCCAGATGGAAACTTTTTTGGAGTAATGAGTGACTTTGCAGGACATGGCACATCAAGTGCAGCAACCATAGCATCACAGGGTACAGAAGAATATAACATATACAATGATACACAAAAGCACACACTCCGAGGTGCTGCACCGGGAGTAAAGATTTTGCCAATCAAGGCACTATGGTTTGGAGATACGATATACTCGTGGCTGTGGGCAGCAGGCTTTGAGAATATGGAACAGCACTGGAACTTTACAGGTAAGCCACGAGTCGATATCATATCAAATAGCTGGGGTGTTTCAAACTTTCCTGCCATCGGGTCTGTGCCTGGTATGGATGTGTTGTCCCTTGTAGTAGCTGCACTTGCAACTCCGGGAACACTTCATGATGACTTTGGTGGCATTACTATGATTACTAGTGCAGGAAACTCTGGACACGGATATGGTACTATGGGGACTCCAAATTCATCCCCGCTTGGCATTACAGTAGGTGCTACAACAAACAATGTCTTTGTAGGGTATGGTCCATTTGAGGGGCAGCCTAGATTTGGAAACTCTACTGCACATCATAGTCATGTAGTAGACTTTTCAAGTCGTGGTCCAAGTGCAGTAGGGGATCCAAAGCCAGACTTGGTAAGTGTAGGTGCTTATGGTTTTGTACCCTCAAACATGCTAAAGATGAGCAAGGATTCAAGAGAAGACTCTTTTACCTTATATGGTGGTACTAGCATGTCTGCACCAATTGTGGCAGGAAATGCAGCAGTTTTAATGGAGGGATTACATAATATGCAGATTGACTATACCCCGTATGACATAAAAAACATACTCATGTCTACTGCCAAAGATTTGGGAAATGACTCATTCACGCAAGGCGCGGGACTCTCAGATGTAGAGACTGCACTTGACTTTGTGCATGCTCGTGAGGGATTGTTCATTGTGTATAATGATGCTTCATATCAAAATATACAAGATGTGTTATCTCCTGCTATATCTGCTGTAAACTCTACTAGAATAGGACTAGAACAATTCACATTCCCACAAAAACCAATACCCATGATGAGTTGGTTTGCAGGACATCTCATGCCAGGTGAATACAGCACTGCTACATTTACAATCAAAAACCCTACTACATCCCCAATAGAAGTGCTGATACGACCGCAAGAATTATCCTTACTAAAACAAGATATAACACATAACACTACAGAGCCACGCATCCGAGACATATCACTAAACCAGACTAGTGCCTTTGTACCAAACTATGTGAATTTATCTGATGTAAAATTACACCAGAGCATGGCTGGATTCTTTGAAAGAGATGAACCAATACCACCAGAATCATCCTTACTTGTATTGGATGTGAATTTTTTATTTAATGACTTTATGAATAAAACTGCTGATACTTTTGCAGATGATCTAAAAATATCTTCTCTATACCTGTATGATTGGGTGGATGAAAATGAGAATACCAGAATTTCTACTGGCGAGCTATCATTGGTGAGTAGAGCAGGCTCTTGGGGGACAGTACAAGAACTTCGCATAAGTGATCCTGCTGAAAAGTTTGAAGGCAAGCCAGTTGTAGGGATATATCCAGTACCTACTAGATTCTCTTATTGGCTTGGAAATACAGGACAGAACTCTACTGCAATGGATTACACCCTTACTGCAAGCTATTATCAAAAGGATAGATGGCAGGTGTTGTGGCCAGAATCTGAGAAAGTGATAGTGCCGCCAGAGGGAATGATACAAGTTGATGTAAACTTGGTAGTACCTACAGACTTTCAAACTGGCACGTACCAAGGATTTTTAGCATTTCAAGGAGAACATCATACTGCAAATGTACCGGTATCTTTTGCAGTAGTGGAACAAGTATATAGTGCAGATTCTCTAGTGTTTATTCCCGGTGCAGAATCTGGTGATGTACTTTCTAGAAATGGTGAGATACGCGGTGCCTTTGATATGGCTGGAAGATACATGGCAGGCGACTGGCAACGTTACTATTTTGAGATAAATAATACCTCCATAAACTCTGGTGCTATTGAAATATCTTGGGAGAATCCAGATACCAACTTGGCAGTATTTGCAGTGGATCCGCAGGGAAAGATAATTCAGACAAACATGCCTTCTGGTGTCTTTGGAGAGTTTCTTGGCTGGCCGTCTCTTGACTGGCTTGGCAATTCACCATTCAGCCAAGGTGGTGGATTCTTTCCAGTAAAAAACAAAAACGACACCTCTACTGTACTATTTGTGCCTATAAACCAGACTGGGACATACACATTACTTGCACACTCTACACTATTTGCAGGAAACTCTACAGCAGAACCTATATCTCTAGTTGCAAGATTTTCAGATATATCAGGTGTACAAGATGTGCCAGTGATTTTTGATGATGTTATAGATGCGGCAAGTGTTGATGATTCTGTTGATGATTCTGCTAATGATTCTGCTAATGTCGAGAATGTGGCTATAAACCCCAATGATGTATCATGGGGACATGTTTCCGATGATACACTTGGTGATGTGCCTAGCGATACACCTAGTTTTGTGACTAGTGCGGGAGTTGCAGCTAGCGTATATATCCCCACAGAATCTACCCCAGAGAGTCTTATCTTCAACTATGGGCTTGCAATAGGGGTTGGAGTGGGAATTGCAATAGGATTGGTTTCAGTCCTTGTGGTGAAAAAATCAGCAAACTAAGTTTTGCACATTAGTATGGTTATATGATATTACCCCACTAGGACGAGATTTCCAATAAGGTTTATAAGCAATTTGGCGAGTACGAGAGCTTGAATGTCAGAACAGGGGACTTCAAAATCTGGCGGGTTATCAAGAAGAGATTTTCTTAAACTCATGGGAGCTGCAGGCACGGGGCTTGCATTTGCACCATTTGTACCGTTTGGGAATTTCATGCCCAATCCTAACCAGTCTTCACTGGAAAAGGTTCCTGTAATATTGCCTGATGGAACACAAGCTAGCATCAAGACATATCCTGTAAATCACTCTGAAGTAATTACATATCCTAGTACAGGTGATGCTGCACTTGATGCTGAGGCGTTTAGAAAGTGGCAGTTCATCAGACTGCCTGTAGAACTAGGTGGTGAGAAACAAGACATTACAGCATTTCGTGGCTTTAGCATGATATGTCTGCATCTGTGGTGTTTGTGGAAGTATTGGCCCGAAGAGGGAAGAAAGAGAGGCGAGTGTCCATGTCATGGGAGTATGTATAGTGCTGATACTGGTACTGCATACCAAGGACCGGCATCAGTCCAGGCAGCTCCTTCAAACACACTGCCAAAGCTTGACTTTGAGTTAGATGTTGATGGACTTGTGTGGATCATGCCTCCAAAATGGGGAGTCAATGAAAATGGAGTAGTTGGGTATGGCCGTTTCGCTTGAGAGAAGAACCGGCGCAGTAGCGTTCTTTTACTGGTTATGGAATGGTGTAGATAGAACAATATTTACTGCCATCAAGTTTTCATTTCCTGCAAGGTTTGTAAGTCCGTTTGGCTTTCTTGGAATGCTTACGTTTATCGTCTTTGTCATACTTGGCGTGTCTGGCGCGCTTTTGATGTTTTATTATCAGCCTATACTTGATAGGGCATGGGATAGTGTCCAGTTTATCAATGATGAAGTTCCATTTGGGTTTCACATAAGAAATATTCACTATCATGGATCAAATGCGATGGTACTCCTTGCAGTACTGCACATGTACTATCAATACTTTAGTGGAAGATACAAGATAAGAAACGAAGTTCTCTGGATGACTGGTGTCATACTTGGTGTAGTGACTATACTTGAGGCATTTACCGGGTATGATGTGATATTTAGCGAAAGAGCAGAACTTGCAATTAGTATAGCTGCATCCCTTACTACATCGATACCTGTTGCCGGACCTATGATACGCGATGCTGCGCTAGGTAGTGGCTTTTCAGACTTTGTATTGCGATTTTATGCACAGCACGTCTTCATACTGCCTATAGTAATGTTGGGATTAATGGCCGTACACTTTCCGAGATTTCTAGTCTTTGATGTGCCAATGGTTATGGCAATAGGTGGTGCGATACTAATTACAGGTGGTGTATTTCCAATTGATTTGGGCTTTAAATTTGAGCCTACCGTGCCGCCTGGTGTCACAGTACCGGAATGGTACCTTACAGGAATATACGCATTCATGAGGACACAGTATGACAAGTTTGTAACCGGGCTACTCTGGCCGCTCATATTCATTACATCATTTGTCCTAATACCATTCATTGATAGGTATAAAAAATTCTCTTGGAAGGACCGTCCTCTAATTACAGCCTTTGGTATTACTAGCCTTGCACAAATAATGGTAACTACATACTGGGGCTTTTACATCTCACCGGACGTATCAATACCACTAGTTGAGCGCCTCGTAATTGACCCAATATTCTTTTATCTAGTCATGATATTGTTGGTGCCACTAGGGTTTGGCTTTACATACATGATGATAAAGCTTGCAAAGGAAGCAGAACGAAAGGCAAAGCTTGCAAAGGACAAGGGACCAAACAAAGTTGCTGTAATTAATTTATCACAAAAGTGGATTAACTGGGTTATAGTATCATTACTTGCATTCCAGGTCTTTCTCAATATTGCCGCGTATAATGCAGTCCTAACTGGAATGAACAACATATCGTTGTTCTTTGTAGGTCTGATACTGATAGTGTTTGGCGCGTTCTTTCACATATACCGGTATGGTATGAATAAGGCAAATGAAGCTCCGCCACCACCACCTGTACCAATCCCTGATGAGAAACCAAGACTTGCAGAGCCAGTACCTGAAGAGATGGCTCAACTACCAGAACCTGAATCTGAATCTGTAAATATATCACAAAAGGAAGCTCCGCCAGAGATACCTGCTCCTAAAGTGCAAGCAGACGCAGGAAGATCTGCTGATGTTGGATCTGACTCCAAGTAGTATGTCATCACATCATGACATTGTGATGACTTTAGTAGATAATTGGTATCTGTTCACGTCTCATGAGTTTACGCATGATTGGAGAAGAATGCTGGTTTTGTATTTGCAAAAGAATGGATGTGACCAGTTACTAAAAATTAATATAGAACACAAAGTAGCGCTGAGTGTGGGATTTGAACCCACGATGTTCCGTCTAGAACAATCGCCTCTCTGAGGCAATCGCCCTTCAGAATGTCACCTTACCAAGCTCGGTAAACCCACCATGTATTATTATTACAATTTTACATTAAAACTTGATAAAACAGTAAACACATAGTTAGCAAAAATTACAGATTTTACACTAAAATCAAAACCACCTTTTAGAAAAGTTTTTCAGGTTTCTGATTCTTTCACAAACTCGAGGCATTTGGTAAATCCTCCACATTCCTCGCTGAGCCAATACTGCAAGATGCTATGACATACCAAATCTGTTCTGTAAGCACTGGGGAATCTGGATTATTCCATGGATATAATCAAATAGAATAATATCAATATCAGAGAATTAAATTAGACCAACTATTCGTACCCATATTCCTGTAAACACAAAATCCGCACTATTTCTCCACATCTATGTACAAACTATCATGAAGCGTGAATAGTTACGATAATTGCATACAGGTATGACACAAAT
>JAPOPJ010000073.1 GCA_026712925.1 Nitrososphaerota archaeon | reverse complement strand
TGCACCAGGCAATTTAGATGATAACTTGATTGTGTTGCCTCCTTGGCCAAGTGACTTGCTTGCTTGGACATCTTTGGTTTCTGAATCGATTAATTCCATGAATGATACGTTTTGAGTTCCTAGTCTTGCCTCCTCATTGAGTGATTGGTTATTTTTGAATATTTCCATCGAGCCCGTTATCCTGCGGGTGCCGTGATCAATAAACACATCAGTTTCAGATGCGTTTGAATCTTGCGTTAATAGGCCCCAAGTTGTAGTCACACTAAATGCACGGTATGATAGTTCTGTGCCTCCCGCAGGCTTTCCGTCTGTATTATATTGGAATGAGCCAACATCTTTAAACCGCAATGGCGCAGTTGTCACTTCAGCGTCCCAAACAGATGCACCTGTGACTTTAGCATCAGTTAAAGTTTGAGTTTCATAATATTCCTTACAAGACATCTGAATCTCAACCATCAAGGCGTCCTCTTTAGATACTGATACGGTTATGCTTGTTGGTTTGCAACCCTTAAAGACTCTAAACACTTCATTGCCTTCCGTGTCACGATATGAGTCTAGGAATGTTCTACTTTCTGCTGGTGTATCTTTGCCATCTGGCAAGTTAGTTGCCCATTCCAATAAGATTAAAGTTGATGCGTGCAAACGGGCTTTGTAAGTTAGCGTGTTGGTGTCTCTAACTTTGTGAATACCCTGTCTGTCAACCGTGCCTCCAAATTCATTATTTATGAATGTGGGATTATTTTCCTTTGTGATACTAGAGTTAGAACCAGGGCAAACGAATCGTGCATTATTCACAGTGTCAGCATAATCTGCTGGTGTGTGGCCCTCAACGGCATACTGTGGGTGTTTGATTATGTCCTTGCGGTTGATCATCTTTTGTGCCGTTGGCATGTTTTGAGTTATGAATTAAAATTAAAGAGAAGTATTATTTTACGTCTTATTTTTTTGCCAATGGAGTTCTATATCTGCGGAATATTGCAACACAATACCTGCATCAGGGTTTTTCTGGATAACTGCCCAGTCAAGTGCATACCCTTCTGTCTGTATTATTGCAGAGTGCTCACCGTTTGTTTTTAGAAAGTCAGGTTTGAAATTATTAATTAACAAAGTGTCGATATGGTCGGCGATAAACTCGGCCTCGTACTCACCAAATACATCAATGACAACCGTGCTCTTTCCATAAGTAAATGAATTTGTCGATTCCATTATTTCCGTATCGCCTGGTGTGAACTCGACATAAGCGGCCTGGTCTTTTTGGATTGCTTTCCAATCATTCTCGCGTAAGATGGTTTGTTTATCATCTATTCCTCCAGGGCTTACGAATTTGGGTTTGTCAGGTACATCGATTGCAGCACCGACTTCAGCGTTCCAGTTCTCAAAAAACCAATTACGTAAAGTATCTGCAAACGACTCATGTTTTCCTTGCAGGTTTACATAACTCATCCGAATGTCCCTCTTTGATAATTATTTATCCCGCCTGTCTTTCCTATTCCCTCGACTGATTGAGATGGTTCTTTTTTGTTGTGTGCTGATACAATACTCCTATACATCATAGCCTGCTCTTTGGCCACGCTGGTGTTATCAATCCCGCCTAACCCTTGCCGTATCAGAACAGATGCTATAAGATTAGACACGGTGACTAGATTGCGGAAAAATGGTTCTGTGCCGTCTAAACCGTCGGCATCGATAACTTGAAAATATGAAAGTGCAACAGCATCAGCGTTTTTAATCCTAAAGTCGATTTCCACATCTGTAAATGTAGCATCTGATATGTCGGCTAATTCACGGACATTCCGTCTGCGGTCTGCATCTGTAATATCTGCTGATGTTAGCATGGTATTATAGAAAGAAAAGATAGATAAAAATGCTATGTGACTATTATTCACTAGAGTTTATCAAGCAATAGTCTGGTTTGTTTGTACTGTGTACGGAATGATTCGTCTGCTGTTGCCTTTGCATTAGATACAATCCTCTTGGCTAGTTGTTTAACCTCTCTTGGCATATTGGGATTTTCTTTTAGCCACACTTTATACAATAGGTCAAAGCCATCTGTGAGAATATCGCTGATATCGTTGTAATAGTTTTTGCCTAAAATGATTCACCTGTATTTAATATAGAAAAAGAAAATAAAGGAATTATCCTTTTAGCCCTTGGCTTGCTTTTTCAAATCCTCAACCATTGCGACTAATTCGGCATGGCTCATTTTTTCAGGAGTCTTTGGTGTTGCTAACGCTTCAGGTTTTCTATCCTCAACAATTACGGGATTAGGTCTTAATCTTTTTGTTGCACTTGCACCAGCACCAATGGCCCCGATTCCTAATGCAACATAGATTAGGTTATCCGCAAAGTCATCAGACACTTGCCTATCCTCAGGTAATTGTGCGTTGATGATTGGCAACAATAGACCCATCAAAAGAGTCAAGATTGTTATTGTCCATGATTTGTTTTTCAAGACTTTCGTCATGTGTGAAATTGAAAAAATGAAAATAAAAGGTTTTGTTATCGCGGCTATCTCAGGGCTGCAATTGCACCAGTGTCGCCAAACTCTATACCGTATCTCGTAGAGATGTTCAGTAGCCAGTCATGCGGGGGTTTCTCATACGGTACCATCAGACTATCACGTCTTAGAACGTACTGGATTGCTCGTTGCTTGTTGATAGCATAGATTGCGTTATCAGGGTGTAGAGTGCTAACCATCATTTGCATTCCAAGGAAATTGCCAACCATACCACGTGAGTAGTCCATGAATGAACCTAGTAGAGTGCTGTCCTTAAAGTCGTCATCTTTGAGCAATTGGCCTAACACTTTTTTGCCAATGATACACAAGTCAGGCTCTTGGTCTGCTTCATTTAGTGCGGTCCAAACATCGATTAGATTATCTGCGGTTGCACCAGTGCCTGGAATTTCTCCGACCAGTCTGTTAGCACCTTCTTTAAGTTGCTCGTCTGAGACTGACTTTAATTTCTCGACAATGATTTCGGTTTCTCGTTCCATCTGCTCCATTCGCAGATCAGCGATTGCATCTGCTTGCACATTCCATTCAGCGTCCTCCATGTCGTTGAGACTCCAACCGTCCTCGACTCCGATTTCCTTGTCTGGCCTAATCTCAATAAACTGAGAGCGTCCAGCGTAAGAATATATGCTGCCATTACCCCTTGCGGTTTTCACGGCCTTACCTTTATTCCTCATGCGGATTTTAAGGACATCGTTTGTCGTCTCGTGCATGTGCACCAACATTCGGCCCGTTGCACTTGGTCTTACTGCATCAATCACGAAAGATGACAAATCAGTAAGTGCAGCAATTGGGTCGGCAAGTGCTGTATGCTTTTTCTTTGCCAGATGTAGGAACGGTGATAGTTTCCAAGCCTCTAATGCACTGTGTTCAATTTTTCCGTCGATCAAGTCTGCCATTGTGTGGCATTCTCGGCCTTTGGTTTTGTTCAGGAGATTCTCCTTTAGTCGTTTGATTTCTGAGTCGCTGGTCATGCTGGTAAACCTCCAGTGAATGCGATTATGCCAGTGTCATCATTTACCGCTTGAACTCGTGACCAACCGATGTGATTTCCACTTGCAGCGGTTCCAACTGCAACGGCCTCATTTGCTTTAACTTTAAGCAATGCACCAGGAGCAACATTAGATCCAAACTTGACTTTGATTCCCTCTGCTCGACATACAACTTCTTTGACATCACCTGCAACACCTTCACTTTGTAAAGGTGCTACATAGATAGCGGTTGTGGCTGCGGTTTGTTTCCTAACGATTGGCTGCCCATCAGCGTTAAGCCCTGTGATTTTCAAAAAATCACCTGGGTTAATCGTCTCGCCGTATTCGACTGCTTCTCGCTCAATCATTCCGCGATATTCGCCCATTTTCCAAATAGGATTTTTGTCTGCCATTATTGATTTTGATTATCGTGATATAATGAAAAGAAGTATTTTATTTGAAATTATTCAGGAATATGGTACATGCCTAAATCATTGCAGAATTTCTTAAAGCAAGAGATTGGGAATAGTCTTTTAGTTTTTAGCATTTCTTTTAGTTCGTCTGCTTCGTCTTTTGTCTCAACGTGGATTATCAATGATGTTATTTCTCATGCTAGGATTAAAAGGTTGATAGTGGCCTTGCCGGGCCGACCAACAACCAACACAACTTGTCTTATTAGAGATACGAGAATATTAAACTGTTGCGAAAACATCACGCGTGCATTTGCAGTTTGGGTGTGTATCTGTTTCAGGATATGGACCAGTATAAGGCTCCCATATAGTGCCGTCCCACTGAGTGCAGAGATAATCCTCTGCCCCGTGTAGATTCCATATCTCAAGATAAATTGGTTCCAACCCTGCGACAGGGCTAACGTTTGTTTCGTGGATTGATTCGTGGGTTGATTCGTGGAGTGACGTCTTATGTAAAAGATAGATTATCCTGTTGGTGACTTTTTTTTTAGAGATTGCAAACGCCTTAACTCTTTGCGTAGGTCCTCAAGTTTTGCTTGCTGTATGTGAGCAGAGTCACCAGGGAATATCACCTCGTGCTCGATTATCTGTTTTTCAATTCCATTTATCTGTGAGTCAAGCACAGCGTTTACTTTTATCGCGTCGTCTGGATTTGATTCGATTGTCACCTTTGGTTTTATCTTTGACTGTGCAGTCTTGCGTAAATCCTTCAAGGATTTTTTCGTTGATGCTGGTGATGATGATGCTGGTGCAGTTGTTATCTTTGTACACATTGTACCGTCTGCGTTTATTTCATAACCATCAGGACATGTGCCATCAGCGTTAGGCTCAACGGTTTCGGGGTCATCGCCTCCTGCTGGGTCGTCTGGATCAGTCGGTGCTTCTGGATCAGTTGGTGCAGGGTCACCATCACCATCACCATCACCATCACCACCGTCATCAGGATTATCAGGGTCAGCCATGCCAGGAGCCTCGTCCCATTTATTACAACCGCCACTCGCTGCGACTTCACCAGCAACGATTACACAGTCGCCGACTCCATCATCAGATTCCACAAAGAAGCGACACTTTTGACATTGATTTTCCGCGCTGCCCATATAATCAACTTCACCTTGTCCGAATGGCACAAACTTGTTCATGGTCTCATTCATTTCGTGCAGTTCTTTCATGTCTTTGGCATTTTTGATTAGATACTGTTTTACTGCTAAGTTGTGGCGAATTGCATGTATGTTTTTATTTCCTTGTGCGGCTTGGTACCATGCTATGATATCCTCCATAGATAGATATTCTAATTGATAATCATTGAGTAGGTCAGGGTGTTCGGTGATAAATGCGGCTATCTCTGCGGCCAGTTCTGATTCGATTCCCTTTTCATTCTCTAAAAATTCCTGCGCTGACTCCTCACTAATCCAACCATCATCGGATTTGTACTCTGCTAGTTCGTGTTTCTTGAAATTGTGTGCGTGTTTTGCTTTTCTTTGTTTGATTGAATTTATTTTCTTTTTAAAACTCTCGACTGTCGCCTCATCTGAAAAGTCAAACAGATCACCGATATTATCTTTAGTGATTGCAGCGACCCAAGTCGCATTAGAGTTTGGGACCTCATCTAAGATTAATGTGTGGTATAGAAACTTTGAGCCTTCCGTAATACAACCGCAAGTACCATCAGACGAATCACATTTATCGCAGTTGTCACGTCTGTAATAATCCACTACACTGCAACCCTTAAAGTTTGCATTCTTGATCATCTCATAGACGTGTTTGTTTTCACAAATTCCGAAAAATTCAGATTGGTAAAGTTTCTCTTTTCCGTTTTCTGTTTCGACTTCGTTTTGCATTGCTTGAGCATCTAGTGTCATAGCAGGGGGCCATACTTCGATTAGTTCCTTGCCGTATTTCTTGATGTACTCCTCTGGCAAGTCGCTGCTATAATAATAATGGTCAATGTCAATATCGGCAAAACCAAAGAACGCAGATGCTGCTAATGCTCCAGTTGCAGAGATAACATTTTCTGCTGTCATGATTTCATCGCCTTTCATTGTGCCTTCACTCATTGCAACGCCATAGATGAGTTGGTATGATTCTATTTCCTCCGCAGTCATGCCAATCGGTGCTATCCAATCAGCAAACTTGTTGAATTTGCGTTTTGTATGTTGTGGGTGTTTCTTGTTGTGCTTGTTGCACTTTTCGCAGTCTTTCTTTCCACAGTCGCATTTGTGATCTTTATGATCTTTATGATTATTATTGTTGAGATTTTTCTTTAGATCGTCTAATGCCATGTCTGATAATTGATTATTCTAATGAATAAAAAGAATCTAGTCTATCAAAACGGCCAAATCCTCAGGCGATAGAAGTATGTGTCGAGATATTGGGATTGATCTTTTATCCGTGTGATGGTTGCGATGGTCACGGGGTATGATGTGAGTTGATTGCGTGGTTTTGATAGGTTTAGTGTCTTTTAGGCTTGATTTTGTGATGGTTGCAAAAACC
Source organism: Nitrososphaerota archaeon (assembly GCA_026712925.1). GTDB lineage: Archaea > Thermoproteota > Nitrososphaeria > Nitrososphaerales > Nitrosopumilaceae > JAPOPJ01. Next base: position 14,903 of record JAPOPJ010000073.1, on the reverse strand, counting down.
GTGACACGTTCTTTAATGTATGATAAAATTGAAAGTTTTAGCGATTTCTTTTGAATTATTCTATATGCGGATTTAATCGTGTAATTAATGGAAAATTTTATCTTATTTTCCTGATAAATGTGGCAAGAAATTGAATGTGCTACTGTTTGCGGGTATTTGTGGCCTGGTCTTGTGTCGCTCGGGCCAGATGGTGCGTTAAAGCCGCCGCTTATTCCTATTTTCCTCGATATTGGTGCTGTAATTACCTCCTGAATCGTGACACAACGCTTTAATCGTGATATGATTCCCGCCGCGCATGTGGCCGCTATTCTGAGCCTCAATCTAATATCCTATCTGGCGTTGAATCGGCAATGTCATCAGTGTGCTGTATGCGTTGACCATTTTCATTTAGCAAGTTATTCTCTTGGATAGCCGTCTGTTGATCATCATCATAGAATATCTCTTTGCCTGTTGACACATTCACGACATGACGGTTTTTGACTCTTTTCAGAATACGAATCACGTTAGAGTTTTGCTTTGATACTCCTGTGGCAAGTGCGGATAGTGTCGCCTCTATTGTGTCTAGCCTTTCGTCCTCAGAACCTGCCTGCGGTATTCCAAATCTCGGAGTCAAAGAATCAAAGATAAACATTATTGTTCCTCCGCCTTGTCACATTGATTCCACAGATACATAACCGCCGCCGTTAATACGATAATCAAGATATTCTCGACTGTATTCTCTACTTTGATGTTATGGAAAGTCATGGCATACAACATGTATAAAGTATAGAAAATAACTATCGCTGCGGTTATGCGGCCAAACATTCGCATACTTACGTATTTAGAGACTTTGCCTTGATTCATGATAACTCCACACCAAGAGATTCAAGTAAAGCCTTTTGCCCATCTGTTAGTTTTATTATTCCTTTTTTGTATTGTTCAAGGAAATTAGATTTGATCATGCTTCAACCTCCAAGAGGAATTTGGCACAGTTCATAGGTGAACGTAATTGCTCACGAAAACGAAATTTATCTTTATTGATGTGATAACGTCTATTCCATAACTCACGATGATAATTAGCACGGTAAATATTACTGCAATGAGTTGAACAACATCTACGTTGATGTTTTCCCATGTTGGTTTTTCGTACTGGGTGAATTTTCAAAGTGAACAACTCATTGCAAATAATGCAAGCTCTTTGTTGATAAAATCCACCTGTATTAGTTCTACCTCTTCTACAAGCTAAATCGCAAGTACTCATTATGATGACTCCTTGACGAACTTAACCGCATTTGCCTCTAATGGTTTTGTGTCAGTGTTAACGCTAGTCTTGGCTAATTGCTTCAATCTGATATTATCTTGCTTGTCACGAATCGCATAACCGACAGCGTTTGCCTTTACAAGTGGCGTGTCACCATCTATATCGATTAATTCCTCTGTTCCGATTCCCACAATTCCTAAAAAGTTGATTATGTCTTTCAAGGTCTTGCCTGCTCCAAATCCTGCATCTGTTGCCTCGCTCCAAACCGCATTTGCAATAGATGCTTGAGTGAGTGCGTTTAGTGTTTGTTGCATGGGTCTAAGATAATTCTCAACATTGGTTAAATCGCCCTCAATTGCTATCCTTGCTTGCGATAGTGATTCTGAGAGTGTTGTAATTTCCGCACTAATTACTGATTCATTTATCCTTAGATGATTATCCGCATTGAATATCATTTTATCAGTTTGTGTCTTGATTTGAGAGACTTTGGGTTCTAAATTCTCAACGTCTGTCTTTATGGTGTTTGTGTTGGTTATTGTGTCTGTGGCTTTGTTGTTAATCTGTTTCACATAATGTGCTATTGCCTGAGGCTTGTTATCAATTGCACCAGCGACTCCATCAGTCGGGTCCATCTCAAAATCCCAAACTGCATTAGGCATTTCAACTTTTAGCCTTGCGATAAATGCGTCTAGGTCTATTGCGGGTTGTGGCACAACTTCTGCAGGCTCAAGCGGTGTTTCACTTCTTTCCAAAGAGCAGAGGTAAACACGTCCACGTTCTGTCCAGTGTGGAACGTGTTTGCCTCCGTATCGTGATACGAGATTAGCATCAAGTGAACGCCTACGCCATTGCGGGGTATCATCTGGCACAACTCTAATAAAATCATAATCTATTATGATTCCGTTTTGGGTTATCATGATTGGTGTATCGATTGGATTTTCGCCTTCAATGGGTCGTCTTATCATGCGTGGTGTATTTTCTGGTGATTCGTCACCTGATTTAGTATATTTTCTATTTCTTAATGCGTATGCTCTTAAGCCACGTGTCGCACCTGTCGCACTTGCCAACAATACAACACCGCGATATATCGTGACATCAGAAACAACAACACCCGCAGTTGTTGGTGTAAATGTTGCAAGTGGTAAAGCAATTCCATCATTTAGATCAAATGCTTCAGTGTTGCCATTACTCCTTGATATGTATAGCACACCTGTATCATCAACTGCGCCAGTGATTGGTGTTGTGAGTGTTGTTGCAGGGATATCGTGTACGATATTTGTGACGGGTTTCACAGCAGGATTATCCATAAATCTATCTAATAGTTCGGTTTCTAAAATAGAGATGTCGCCCCTGTGAGTTTTGTATAAAATTAACATTCTATTTCTTGGTTCGTCAATGATTACACCACTCATGAAGTAGCGTGCGTTTCTATTTCCTTCTGGAAAACCCGCAGGGATTGCAGGTGTGTATATGCCCTCTTTGGCACCTGTTAACATATTATGCACAGACATTGCACGATTATCATCACGATTGTTATTATTGTTAGAATCACCGTCTGCTATGTAGATGTGACCATTCCAGATATCCATGCCTCCACTCCGAATCGTTTTGCCATTGACGGTTGTTTGAACATTTTGCGGGTTCGTTGCCCATGCAGTATCTTTTACTAAATCACCATCGACTATCTTATAACGAAATAGTTTGTGCACTGATTGCGCATTAGTTGCCGGTGTGCCGCCATCACCGACTAGGTAGAAGCGCCCATCATGGTATGAGACGGAATATATGCGACCAACTTCATTTGGGACAGTAATATCTGATGCAGTGTGTTCCATGTCGGGTGTAAATTTAGAGCCAAACTCTGAATAATCAGCGATTAGTTTCAATGATGGTTCTGTGGATAATATCGCATCTAGTTCTACGCCTGCCTGTTCTGGTGTCTCTAAACCATAACCGTATTCTAAAAATCCAAACTGTCCATCATATTCTAAAGATAAAGAACGTGACATGTTTTCGGCATTTGGGATAGATGGATTTACTGTGGCGTTTGCTATTTCGAAAACTGTATCCTCTGTTATTGAGAGTGTACCTTTTACCAAATTATAACCCGGTGCTTTGAAGTAATATCTAACATCAGAAATATCTTTAACATTCACCACAATAGGGACATTTGATTCGAATCTTTCTAGCGGTGTATCATCTGGAGCAATGCCACGAATCAATAGCCCGCCATTCACAGATGCGGAAATTGTTAATTGTGCCATTATGATGCCTCCATGCTTTCCAATACCAAATCGTAATTAAATTCCAAATCTAACTTTGGTTTGTTGGCTTGCCATAATTTAGAAGCATGAATCTCAAATGATACGGTTATGGATTTGCCTGCGGGGATTTTATTCTCGTGGGTTATTTTCATAGAGTCTTTTGGTCCATTGTGAGATATAGTGAGATTCTCAACGGTTCTATGTTGTGGTGCTTTAATCGAGATATGAAATGATTTGATTTCCTCACTGTGCATCTTTTGAGTTAGATCATTCCAGTCGGTTATCTCTTTGCCTTGATAAAGATAGGTTAGATAGGTTAGTTCATCATTTCCACTACTTCCAGCCATAATCTTTCAACCTCTCTAATACTTGGAGTTTATGCTCTGCAATGGTTTCGATGAGTTTATCCTTACGCATTGTCTTTTTGTCAATGTTGGCAATTACGCGCAGGGCGTTCATGTTTTCCTCTATGGCCTGTGTTTCTCGTTTTGGTTCAGTAAGCCTAAACCCTGCATCAATGAGCATATCAATAAAGTCCTGCGGATTAAACCTATCCACAAAGTGCGGCTGCGACATGAGATAAAACGCTGAACGAATCTCGGCTAATGTTTTCTTTTCAATTTCGCCCCAGGATAATCTAACCTTTGCCTTGCGTGGGTCACGACCTGCCTGCATCAAAATCGGGGCGTAAATGTTCTGCTCGATGTATCGTTTATGCATACGCTGGAACATATCGACAAGCGGGAGTGTTGCTTTGGTTGCCTCCTTACTACTGGCATAGTTGAAACTGTTCAAAGACCAAAGTCGATCAATTGGTGTCATCAACCCCGCATATCTTGATTCTGTGATATTGCGAAATAGTGAATCAAACTTTTGCTGCGTGTCAAGTGCAACTGACTGCATCTCTGCGGGAAATGTTGTACTAATGTGCTGCCCAACATCAAGACCGTTTAGTGTATCCTGTATTTCTTTACGTGTTTCCTCTTTTATCACGCCTTTCTCTTTTGGCGAGAATAAAAATCGGGGCAAGCCGTGATATAGGAATCGTGCAGATGCATCGGCGGCAAACTCATTTATTTGAAAGAATGGTGCCCGCCTTCTTTTCTTACCAGTTTGAGTATCATACCCAACACCTTTGCGACACATTATCTGTCCTAACCCCTCGCCAAATGCGTTTTGGTTCAGATTGAGAAATTGAAAGTGCCCGACTAGTTCTGGTGCAATATCTGAATAATGGCCCTCAGATGTTAACTGGACGTAAGCATTTACCGTGCCAGCCTCGTCTCGCTTTATCCTCACGATGGTCTCAATCGGGATTTTATATATCGCCGAGAATGGTGCGTCTTTAGTCCCCGTGAAATGGTCAAAACTATTCCCCGCTGCCCAACCCTCAATAGCCGTTAGGATATTGAGTTTGTCTAAATCCCAATCCTCGGCAAAGTCGTTTACTATTTCAAGAGACTTCTTGCCTGTTGGTGTGCTTTCGTCAGCAGTGTTGAAATATCCATTACCCGCACTCTCTGCGGTGTACGTCATGACGGCTAAACGGAATTGCACATCACGTTTTAGGTATGCGAGAATCTTTTCCATTGATACTTCTGCTGACTCGCCATAATCTGCAAAGTTGCCGAAATTATTATCCGTCACCGACACACTAGGATCAGGGTCAGGGCCCATCCCGAATTTGCGTTTTAGTAAACCCATCATTCCCATCATGCCCACACTTGTTTTATTTTAACAGAACTAAAAAGAAATTCATATCAGTAGTTAACCGAAAGAGCCCGTGCCAAACGTACCTGTGCGGTCGCCTCTTTCCTTGTATACTTCATATGCTACGGTTTTATACAACATTGCAAGTAGCCCATCGTATGTCTTTGCCTCGTCTTTGAGGTATATGACGTGCTCCTCACCGCTACGCAGTTTAATGGTTTTGGTTTCCAAACACGTCATGTCATCTATTAACCACTCGACTGCACTCTCATCAGCAGCGGGGATTATCTCTCGTGGAGTTTTACGGTCTGCGGTCCAGCGCGTGATTAAATCAATCTGTTTCTGAAAGATATAGGACCTATCAACCTTTATGATATTCTCAAAGATTTGGTTGTACTCCCAAGGTTCTGCTGGTCGTGTCATGAATGAGCATTTACAGATTAGATCCCCGAACTCGTGCTCGACATCTTGAACGCCTGTCGGATTGCCTCCCGCGTCCATCACGCCAAAGTCAGGCTCATACGCTTTAATCTGGTTGATGACCATTCTGCTTATCTTGTGCATGTCGGTTATTCCCTCAATTTTCAACAACGAGATGAGCCTAAACACTGGTGTCTGCATGTTGGTGCATTGAGCGATATATACAACCGTTCTGCTTGAGCCTCCTGCGGCCCAGTCAATTCCGCACAATACAGGCCCGAGACTGCGGTCAATTTTAGTCGGGCTTACAAGAGATATGGAATGATCAAAGATTGCCTTTACGATACTTTCAGGGAGTGGTATCTTAACCCCGCGTGCTATACCGCCTAATACCTCAGTCACGTACCGCATCGGGGTATATTTTGATTTCTTGGCCTCAATCATGTCTGCGGTTATCCAGGGGACGATAGTTTGCGGTATGTTGTACGTGTGGATTTCCGCGCCTGGATTTTTAGCCGCCCATGTCTTTGTTTTGGTTTGCCATTCGTATTGAGTTCCAGTCTGGTATAGTTTAGCCCAGTCGCTTCCTTCTACCGTGCCAGTGCCGACGCCGACTAAAAAGCCATATTTACTGTGGGCCAGCGTCTCCATCAAAACGTTAATTTCCTCAACGTTGACACTTTGCAACTCATCAAGATAGACAAAATCAGCAGGGACGCTTCTTGCCTCCTCAAAGTCGCCCCAAGCAGAATGAAAATATGCCCTGCTTCCGTTACTGAATGGTAACGTTTCGGCGGTGTGGTTTTTAGATGGTGCAATCTTTTCTAGCATTGTACTGGCCTGCAATGCCCACTCTTTGATACGCAGGTTGCTAAATTTAGACGTGTGGCTTTTTCTATCCGATATGAACAGATGGATAGAGCCAGGGTATCGATGGCCGTTGTATAACATCTTATTCACTAGCATCTCGCTGATTTCTGTTTGCCGTCCCTTCATGACGTAAATCTCTTTAGCGTCATCACGATACAGTTGATGCAGATAATCACGGCCGTCAAACGTGAAGGGTTCACGCCTTAACCTTCTGACTTGTGTGGCCCACTGTACGGGGTCAGAGATTATCTCTGGTACGTGCTCTATACTGAGTAGGGCTTGAGCATCTTTCCACGTTTTGTTTGCTTCAATTTGTAGCCAGTTTAGCATTTAGTTCACCAGCCTCGCCTGTCTCACCTATTGGTATCTGTGCACCTTGTGATTCGGTAATTGATTTTATCGCATGGGCAAGTGGGTAAGCGGCCAAGATTGTAAGGTATAGTTGCCTTTTCTTGTCTAGTTGGTCGTTGAGGGTTGCGATGGCATCAGCGTTATACCGTGCACTATACGCCTTTAGTGCTCTCTCGATGTGTATGGCTGCCCTCTTTGCACCTATTATTTTACCGTCTTGGCTCTTTAGGTTGTCAATTGTCGCCTGCTCTATTTCGCCAGGGGTGTAATCATCAGGGATTATTAACATCTCTACGTTTTTTTTTAAAGCAGTAATTTCTTTAAATATATCTGTAAGTGTTTCGGTTATTTTGAGCGGTATTCCATATCTGGTCATGTCGTCATATTGTGTGTCTGTGTTATTTCGGATTGACTCGACATCTGCCTTGATGGTCTTGTGTGATATTTTTAGTGTCCCCTTACCCCGCATTAGATTGACGTACTCCATGATGTGAGCAGGGCGATATAGATCATGTATTATCATGGCTTGTTTAACCAGCATGGTTCTAGTGCTTGCGGGAAGTTGTTTTTGTTTTCGAGTGACTGCCATGAGTTATTTCTCCTTGACCTTTTGAGCCTTTTGAGCCTTTTTAGAAGTTAGATTTTCCCAGCGTGAGATGGTTGTGGCTAGGTGCTTTGGCTCTGATTCCACGCCATAGCAGCATATCCCTAATTCCTCGCAGGCTAGCAGTGTACTCCCTGAGCCTAAAAATGGGTCATACACCGTCTTGATGTCGGGTATCGCTGATAAGATGTTTAGGAGTAATGGCACGGGTTTCTCGCTTGGGTGATGTTTATTGCCTGAGCGTGCACAATTAAAGACATTGCCCGTTTTAGACCCTTTACCGTTTTCTGCTTTGTTTGATGTTGCCCACATGATTAACTCATGTTGTGGCCTAAAATGCGACATGCCTGGCCCTAGCCCCTCCTTATACCATACAAGCATGTTTTTTACGACATATCCCATAGGCTCAGCAGTGTCAACGTTATACGGCCACATTTTCCAATCGCCAAACAGAAACAGGTGTTTGGCTTTCACAGTGTTATAGATTTGCTTCATCATAGATATGTACCCACGCGTGCTTTGCCCGTCATTGGTAATCGGATTGTTTGATGGCTGTGCTGATAACGTGCCAACACTGGATTTCCCTAGTTTAGTTGCCTCTTGCCAGCCGCCGCTAGAATAAGGCGGGTCGGTTAATATGACATCGACTGACTTCGGCAATTGCTTTAACGTATCTGGTAATATGGAGTTGGCACAGATTATTTTATGCTTGCCCAACTTCCAGACATCGCCAGATTTGACTTTATACTTTACGGCTAGGTCTTTTCTGGTTTCCTCACGCTTTGCGTTTTCTACACCGCTGCGGAAGGGTTTCTTTGGCTTGGTGTTTGCATCTTTTTCCTCTTTTTCCTCTAATCCTTCTAGGTTCAATTTTAGATTAAGATGCTTGGCCACTGTTTCCTTTGATTCTTGTTTTAGGATTAGGTTGAGTTCTAGTTTATCTTTTGCCCTGTCGTGTGTACCGTGTAGTTTGTTGGTAATTTGGCGTAGGAGTTTGAGTTCGTGTTCTGGGCGTTTGATGATGTACGCTGGCACTGTTTTATTGCCAGATTCGATTAATGTCTTGATTCTGTGATTGCCGTTATACACGATGTGCTTACCGTTCTTTTTTGGTCCGACTATTACAGGCTCTAAAAATCCAAAGCGATTTAGGGATTTAGTCAACGCTGCTTCCTGTTCTGCCGTCATGACATTGGGATTATCGGGGTCTGGTATTATATCAGACAGATTAAGATTTGTCTGTTTTGGGATTTTAACTGGCATTGGAACTAATCCGTAAAGTCCGTGAACTCTGTAAAATCCTTGTATGCGGGTATGTCTAGACCCTCATCTTGACAGTGCTTGGCCTTTTCTATCCATCGAGCACCGTCAAAGAGACATGATGGACATTTAATCAATTCGGCAAACGCCTTTAGTTTTACATCACGGTCTATCATGGATAGCCACTTGCCCCCGTATTTATTTCCCGTGAGTTTTTCGGCAAGATGGTCATAACTATCGGTCACAAACAATATCCTGAGGTTGAGTTTAGCCGCCGTGTTGAATTTCTGCCTTGGATCTTGCATAGATTGCAGTGATCGGGCAGTTGTTAGGATATTCTTTAAGATATTGACAAATTGCCTGACATTTCGGATTTCCGAAAGTTCCTTGTCAAGGTATGATTTGATTTTGGCCGCTCCTGCTTCGGTTGCGATTTCCTCAAAATCGGATTTAATCTCATTATACAAATTAGGATCATCTACTCGAATCTTTTGCACGGATTTGAGCATATTTTTTGTGGTTGCACTGGCGACATCAAGGCACTCGGCCATTAATGTGAGCGCCTCCTCAAATAGATTAGTCGGAGTGTCGTCTTTTTTCTCATCACGTCTTGAATTTGCCTGCTTGTATTTGCCTGGTAAAACGTCCATGATATACTGTGGTGAGATGCGAGCATACGTCACGGTTGCCTTACCGTTTTCCATCACTGTAATATCTTTGGATAGTATTGCTTTTAGTTTGGTTGAGACGATAGCAGGGTTATCGACATACTTCATGGCAAGTTTATCGGCTGCTTGCAAGATGATGTCTTTTTTCCTGCCGATTACAGATGACTCGATATCGGCTAACTCTTGCAATTCAGATCTAATTAGTACCGAGTCATTTACGTTAGAATATTCCGATGCTATTGGTGCAGGTGATTCGAGCACTGCGGGGTCCATCATTGCTTTCCCCGTTTTTGTTTTTTCCATTTACATTTGTCATGCTTGCCAAATGTGATATATAGTTTCATGTGGAAAGTGTTTGACTAGTTTGTCAATCGTATATCGTAGGGTGTCATCATTGCCCGCCGCCAAAGCAAGTGCCAACAGGTAGGACGTAAGACGGACGGCGGGCTCAGAATCGTAATAGGAGTGGGAATAGGGAAAATCAGATAAACGCCTTGCCGACATTAATCGCAATGGTCCCAGCGATTGCACCTATGATGATATAGATGACTAGTCTCTTTTTGCTCACAAGTAGAATGAAAAAGATGGGTATAAAAAGTTATGAATGGTGTGAAATGATTTTGATGTTAGCAAAACATCTGCACCACGTAGGCGATGCCCGTGTCATCTAGTGCAATGCCAATCCCCGCAGATGTCCACGCTGGTAATTTGATATTTGCCGCGTGTCCAGGCGAAAACATCCAGGCATTGACGGCATCTTGTGCAGAATACTCTAATCCCTTATGTGTGGACATTTGCACTATATTCTCACCAGCACCATAACTGCTATCAAATTCAGCATTATAGCACGTTGCCCTGTCAGATGGTCCATTGCCGTCCTTGTCAACGTGTGACACGTACTTGTTATCTGCTAGATGTGTGGCGTGGCCAAGTGCAGCGTCTGCTAGCGTTTTGTCCCACTCTAATTGTTTTATGCCTCTATCGGTTCTCTCTGCGTTTACATTGTCGTGTATCATGCTGGTCAAATCTGCTATTTGATCAGAGACTAGAAAGTTTGGCTGTGTGATTTCACGCTCTTGTATTATTTCGGGTTGTGGTAATGAGGGTATGATTAGGATTGTGTTTGTGTTTGCTGGTGTTGCAGACTCTACGGTTATATCCTGTGCTGGCATGGAATACGGAAATACAAAGATGGTAATTGCAATTAACCATAGTGATATTATGAGCCAAAAGTCATGCATTTACCATTCACCTTTCACCATTCACCTTTTTTCAATCGTGATTCAGTGTATGCAAAATTTGGACCTAGATATTTTCCATTCTTGACATCAAAGAAATTTCCACATACTCCACAGCATACGGGTAAAGTTGTATCTGCTGGTTTGTTTTTGTCTTTCCATAGGATATGATTTGTACTATTCCGATTATGGCAAAATGGACAATCAATTAGCATGTAGGCATTTGCGCCATCAAGATTTTCAGTTAGGTATAGTTTGCATTCCCATTCTGATTTTCCGACTGGTCTAATCTTTGTTGCCTCTTTAACGGTTTTCACTTTTTGCACCTAGCATCTGCTGTGTTAGATAGTTTAGTTTTTTATCCATGTCGGCACGCAAATCTTTTAACTCGTTTCTGATTAGACGATGCTCCTCAGTTGCTATCTTTGCCTCTTTATTTAGCCAGTCTTTAATTTCAGTGATATCCTCACCGTGTCTTTGATCACTTCTGTTTTGATCGTCCTCGATGCGGTCAAGCCTGTCCTCGGTTCTCGTATGTCTTACTGCACCTTCTGACACTCGTTTGATTACCCATGCAAAAATTCCGCCTGCAAAAGTTGCCAGTGCTAAAAATAAATAGATTAATCCATCAAGCGATATGTCAATTGCCATTTTACTAATAGCAAAAGTTATGAAAATAGGAATAAAGGAATTAAGGGGGTAATGAAGTAATGAAATTGTTTACCTTTCAGTGACATGACATGAACCATAATAATGATGCACAAGTGCGACACCGTGACCGCAGCACGGGCAGCGACTTTGCGACTGAGCCCCCGTTTTTGGAATGACATCTTGATATGTACGATACTGCACTCCGCACTCCTTGCACGTCATCAAGCAGTCGTATATTTTTTTGATAACATCACGTTGCCAGAAAGTGTTTGCGTTTTTAGATAATGATGCCATCAGTTATCAATCCTCAATCCTCACCATAGCCGTTAATGTCGTCATCATCATACGGGCTTGGTTTTGGCCAGTCCTCAGGCGGTTGCTCCATCATTAGCATTAGTTGCCCTCCGCGTCGGCCTCGTCGGCCACATCTGCTAGCAAGTCACCAAGGTTTAGCAGTGTATTATTTGATACCTTTTTTAGATGCTCATAGTTGCCAGATTTGGCATGTTCCATGTATTGGGCCATGAGTTCTTTTGATGCTCCGTTTTCTTTCATGATTCTTGTTGTAATGCCAAGAATCTCAAAGGCGTTTGGATTGTGAGAGAAAAAGTCGCATGGCATTAGTCTTTGCCCTCCGCTAGCAGTTGCTTGATGATGTTGTTTGCTTCGACTTGATCGAGTTTGGCAAGCCAGTTATCAACTTGGCCAGACCTATCTTTCATTGACACGCCAAGGTTTGAATATTTGGCGTGCATGAATTTGGTGTCATAGCCGTTTGTGCCGAGCAGGTACTTGATGTATTTCTTTTGTTTGTCGCTGGCCATCAAAAAACAACCTCCTTGTTATTGACGGTGATTGATGTGGTCGTGGCCTTGTCTGTTTTTCGGCATTTATAGCAGGTGTCGTTATGCTCATGAGATTCACCTGTTGGCCCATAACGCAGGGTGTCATCCCAGAACCAATCCTCATAACCGCACTCGTCACATTTGATCGTCACGCAGATAGATGCGGAGTCTGGATTATCCTCAATCCATTTGTTGGCATCGGCCTCGGTGATGGTCTCGGTTATTTTTACAGCCATTAGTTGCCAGCCTCCATACATGCAGAGTCACAGTATTCGAATGACTCACCTATTTTGGCATGGCATGTTTTGCACTCACCTTTGACGTGTTCGCCCCTTTGCCTTGCGATGTTTTTGGCCTCTAGTTCGATGGTGTCTTTTTTGTTTTGTATCCGTGCCTTTAGATTCTCTGCATCCTCGCCAGTTGCAGACTCTAGTCTTTTTTGTAGTTTTGGTATCATCACTTTCTCAGAGAATGATATCCTGTGTGCTGAGTTGATTATTTCCAGTGACTCATTTGGATATTTTTCACGAAGTTCCTCGATTGTCTCATTGCCCTGTAAATTCTCAGGCTTGATTATTTCTGATTCTACGCTTTGGGTTTTAACCATGATGGATATACGGTATATTACTATATAACCTTATTGCTTTTCAGTGATATTTAGGGGTAAATGCCGAGATTCGTCAATTGATCCTCAATATAGTTGGCCCACGTCATGTCAAGATAGTCTAGATCGGCCTTATTGACGATAATCGCAGGGATGCGGAGTTCATTATATCGTCTTTGGCGGCGGGCATCGCCCTTATGGACGGCACCATCTATTTCGATGGCAAAAATGTAAAACCCGCATCTGCGGGCACCTTGCACGTATGGATATTTGGCCATTGCCAGGACATCGGGGCGAGTCAGATGGTGACAGTCTTGGCTCTCGTCATACGATACGTACTCCTTCCATGCGACATCGCCTTTGGAGTTTTTCCAAACAAACCAATTTAGGCAGATCGTAAAGTCGGGCAATAATTTTGAGATTATATGCTTGACTCGCAACTTGTCGTCCATGTCCATGTCCACAGATCCTCGTTGCTTGGTTATCTTGTTGCGGTATTGATTGTGTCGATTCTGTTTCATTTTACCCATTATAATGTCCCCTGCAATCTACTTTGACAAATTTTGTAATATTCTGAATCTTTTTCAATTCCAATGTATTGCCTGTTTTCTGTTTTAGCTGCTAAACATGTAGAACCACTACCTACAAACGGATCAAGCACTACGCCATCTTTAGGACAATATCCTTTGGCTATTGTTTTTAAAATTGATAGTGGTTTTTGTGTTGGGTGTGATGTACGTTCCGATTTTTTCATAGAACCTTTATTATTTGCATATAAAACACTTGTTGGGTTTTTCATACCGTGATCATCTTTGAATACTCTTTCTTTTCTGATTAAACCTCTTGGGTCTTCTTTCTTAAAACCTGTTACTTTCACAGAATTGTAATATCTTTTTTCTCTAATACCTTTTGTCTTTATGGCTTCTTTATCAAAATATACATCTTTCATGGATTTTAAATCAGATTTTAAAAACGCAGTGATTATCTCGTGCTTTGGTGTTGGGCGTTTACTCTGCATTGCTGGTAAGCCCATAGGTTTCACCCAAATATATTCAAACTTTCGTTTAAATCCAGCGTTATGAATCTCTACAAACATCTCAAAAGTTCCAAAACAGAAAAACCAACCATTGGGTTTTAAGATTCGTTTTAATTCAGAATAGATATTATCAGGCAGTTTATTTTTATCGAATTTGAGATTAGTTGTTAGATATGGTGGGTCTGTCAAAATTAAATCGATTGATTCATCTGGTATTGTGGGCAAAACATCACGACAATCTGCATTGTGTATTGTGTTGAGTTTCATTTCTCATAACACTCCTTGCACATGGACCTGCCAGTAAAGACATTGTGGTAAACGCATTGTTTTCGTGTCTCGCATGTGATGCAAATTTCTTGCATACCAAACGTGGCAACCCACACTTTAACATATTTGTCGTTCTCTTTGCCACATTTTAAACACAGATATGAGTTCGGAAAGATTAACTCGCTGGCATCTGATATAGTGACTCGGCACTTTGAGCAGGTGATCAGGGTAAACACCTCCAACACAGACCATCGCTTAGGGCCATGTTTTTTCCTTTGCGTTTACAGTTGCGACACTTTCTATTCTTGCCTTTGATGTAATAACCAGATTCACAACATGCCCGACAAATAAAATCAGAGTTAACAACTGATTCCTTTTTGCAATTATCGCATTTAGGACTTGATTCATATTTTGCCCACGCTGCTTTTTGTTTTGCCATCTTGCACTTCCAGCAGAGAGTACCTTTATACACATCATCAAAACTATCCATCTCGACAGATCCGCACTCGGCACATTGCGGTAAGACTGGCAGGTATTGATCAAGGCTCATTTATTCCGCTCCTTTACCGTTATGATGCCACAACATGGGCAAATATTCTTTTTACTCCAGACTGAATTTTCACACTTTCTACACCAAAATTTGGCCCGTGTCTTGTTATTGCCACCAAGCGTTTTAGCATCTATATGGACCACTGCTTTACACAATTCTTTACAGACTGCGTTTTCAATGCTGATGGGTTTCTTTTTCTTGCTCATTTCAATACTCCTGTATTGTTCCATCTACTGTTTTGTTGGTTTCAAACGTGTCAATATTTTTTGTATTTACTTTTAGGTTGCGTTTTTTGAACTCTTTGACCATATCATCATAGCGTTTT
>JAPOPJ010000325.1 GCA_026712925.1 Nitrososphaerota archaeon | reverse complement strand
TCCTGAACGACTTTCTGCTATGGACCACAATCGAAATTTCCAAAAGCTAGTTATTCCAAGGGTTTTTGCTCCAAAATTGTGATAGCATGCCCCTCCAAGCAATAAACTTCTCCATGTTAGATTCATTTACCATCAGTACAGTTTTATTAATTAATAAAATCAAGCAATCATCTACAATGAATATAAAATTTCAAACTGCTGGATGGGACGTTCAAACACTTGAAGATGATTTAAAAAGCCTGAAAACAACACTGGGATTCCCGTGTGAGTTTTCTTATATTGTGAATCCTTGCTCAGTATCTCGCAGTCCAGATGACATCGCTATCGCATTTTATGCAAAAAATGAAATCAAAACAGGTATTCCATTAGTGGAAATGAACTCAGAATATTTTGAAATAGAAGATATGCAAAAAAGAATCCTTATCCTCTTGCATGAAATTATTCATTGTTGTCAACGAGTCAATGAATTGGAGAAAATCAACATAAAGTACATGGTGGATTTAGTGGAGCAAATAATTGCAATTGAAAAACAATATTTGGAAAGTCATTATAATGATGCACAGTTTTACAGATTAAATTCATCATTAAATGTAATTGGATTATTCTCTTCTTGGATTTTTGAAATTTGGGATGAAATGTATTTAAAAACAAACTATTCTGACATCTTTGAAGTAAAATTAGAAATCACATTTGAGAGAATTGGTGAGATTTCGGATAGTGCGTATGACAATTATGGCAAATGGTCAAAATATGCTGTTTTTACAGATCTTGTGAGGGCGTGTTATCTCAAAAAAATCGCAGAGGGGCTCCAGGTTTCTGAAAAATTTGAGAAGCTTTTTTGCAAACTAGAGTTAAAACTCGAGAAAATTACCACTGCACATGAGTTCAATGACCTCATGTCCAATCTAAAATGCCTTACTCACATAGAGGGATATGCTAATTCTGATACAAGCATTTTAGAAGCATCATACGATAAATTAATTGAGCAGATGATTAATGATTTACCGTACCCGTAATAGAATAATATCATATCCGACAAGTACCGACTAAGCGTTGGAATAGTGTGATATTCCCAATATAATGACATGACATACCCTAACAAAGCTCTGCAGAGTGGAAACTTAGTATAAACTTGGTATGATACACTGCAAAGTGCTATTTGGTGTAGTTTGTATGGTTTGATTGCATGAAATAGTGTAGACTGCCACTTGTAGTAATAATACCGCATCAGTTGTATATCTATGCAATCAATAAAGTGATTATCTTGACTGGTTCTGCCTCAAGAGTTCTGATCATCTTCTAATGGAGTGTTTTAACTCTTCTTTGCTGGTGTGATATCTTGTCGCCAGTCAAGATTTTATCACTTGCCATTCAATCTAAATTGGATTTAGTTATAGTGTGTATGGTGATAGATATATCAAAATCACATCACCATTAGTTGATTTTAGATATTGCTTGACAGATTTTGATTTATGAGATGGTATATTAACAGTTACAAGAACACTAAAAAATTTGAGGCCAAGTACAGATTATAATCTTAATATGTTTCTAGAATAAACTCTTTTTGTCTTTCTTTGAATGTGATTTTAAATTTCTCAAATAGATCTCTACCAAGTAATGATAACTTTAAGTTACTTAATGGAACTTGAATCTCTATATCATTAAATTCATAAAATATCATGTCATCATGTAGTATAGACAATGATTTAATTTTATAAAAATAGCAAATAATCGGATTGCCCTCTACACCTTTTGCAAAACGCTTCTTGGTAAAATTTCTAAACAATTTTAGATTAAAAGCTAGTTCAAATGGAATAACAGTTCGATCAGCACCAGAATCAACTAAAAACTGTTGAGAAAAGTTGTGGCCGTTAATGTTGCATTCTAAAATTGGGCGAGTAACGATATCGTTTTGAGTGGTTGGACAGAAGAGTATTTAAATAATTTTTTCAAAGTATCAGTGTTTCACATGAAGTAATACTTGTAATTAGTGGTTTCTTGTCAGGGTAATTTTTCTTCAAAGTCTTTAGTAAATCTTTAAAACTTTTTTCTTTAGCGACTATTTTACCCTCAATGATTCCAACCCACGGTTTAGACACTTCATTTAGCATGTTTGTTTTACAAGCTTTGTGTATTTAAGGCTATTATCCAAAAGGTTCTTGACCAAATTCATCTCTTTGACTATTTTGAGCTATTTATCTCGATATCCAGCGTTATAACAAATTTAAGGCGTTTTGGATTCTTTAGCATCTTCAAAATGGGTTTTGATGTATAGTATCATCATTCTTACTGTGTTTGGTGTCATGGATATGATATTTTGGTATCTTTTGTCCATCTACACGCCGAATTTGGTAAAAAACCCATGTTTGAAATTGATTAAATATTACAAATCAAAAGATGTACACAAAGGTAGGATTATGCCCACCATCAGTGCCACCATGCATCCCATGGTTTAGAAAATATCTCTCCACAGCACGGGCAATTTTTTCACTATCAGCAGGCCAATCATACCAACATGTTACGTTTTCACCATCCAT
>JAPOPJ010000075.1 GCA_026712925.1 Nitrososphaerota archaeon | reverse complement strand
TTGCAAATAAATCGGGCATAAACGGCATTACAGACTGGAACATAATTAAACCAGATGCGTACAATGATTGGCTTAATAAACGCGGAGAAGTGTCGAAGGATTGGGAAAATCACATCCCACTAGGAGATAAAAATAATAAAAATGTTGAAAAAAACACAATATTTCAAATGTTTTCATTAGGAATAGCAACTCATAGAGATGCTTGGGTATATAATAAATCCAAAAAAATCTTGACAGAAAATATAAAAAGACATATAGATTTCTGTAATTCGCAGAACTTAGATCATGTGAGTTATAACTCCAAACTAGGAGCATGGAATAACGAATTGACAGATGATCTCAAAAAATTAAAACAAACAGGAAAAATATTAAAATTTGATAAAAAGAAAATTAGAATGTCTTTGTACAGGCCATTTTTTAAACAATTTTTATATTTTGAACCAATATTAATAACTGCAAAATATCGAATACCATCATTCTTTCCAAACAATGATAAAAACCCAACAATAATTGTGCCTGATAAAACTAAAGATAATTTTTCAACTATGGTGGTAGAACAAACACCTGATCTTGAGGCCGTGCATCATGGCCAAACATTCCCACTCAAAACCAAAAATACTGATTTGAGAGTCGGGGGGGGGGGCAGAAACATCCAACAATCTGTGCATAGTGATTCCAGACAAGATCAAAGGGGCGTTTTCAGTGTTCATAACGGACATGATACCAGACCTACACATACTAGAAGCAAATCAAATATTTCCGTTCAAAGTGATGACATGATGCAAGATAACATTACTGACTGGGCACTTGAACGTTATCAAACTATATACAAAGACAAATCGATTACAAAAGAAGACATATTTTATTACACGTATGGAATACTTCATAGTAGTGGATTTCGTGAAAAATACAAGGCGTTTTTAGTCAGAGGTATTCCAAACATCCCATTCGCACCTGATTTCAGAGCATTTGAAAAGGCAGGGCGGGAATTGGCTGATTTACATTTGAATTTTGAAACTTGTCGGCGATTTGATTTGGGTGAGCCACTTGAACCAATTCCAAAGTCGCCTAAAAAAATAACATTTGGTCGCAAACCAAGAGACAGACTAGGACCAAAAGAAGAGGATGATTATACAAAAATAAAAATCGATGATGTTTTGGTCTATTCAAATTTACCTATCATACATTACAAAGTAAATGGAAATACACCGGTGGGTTGGTTTGTTGACCGCTATTCATTTAGAATTGACCAAAAAGGCAAATCGGGTAATACAAATTGGCCACTTGAGGGGAAAACAGGTACAGACGTACGTGCCATACTAGAACGTTTGGTATATGTCGGAATTGAATCAGATAACATCATAAATGAATTACCTGACGAATTTGAAATGAATGTTGAGAAAATAAAGTTGCCAAATAAACAAAAGACACGACAGGAACGTCTATCATTCTAACATTTACGTCTGACTACCCAAACCATGTTCACGAAACACATTCAAAATCTTAAAGACATGACACCCACGATATGATAAACCAACAACTTACACAATAAATTGGTAAAATTGGCAACTAAAGCCGAAAAGCTAGCAAAGGCATCCACTCAAGAAGACCGAAAGTCAATACGAAAACTACTACGAGATGATGGGGTATCCGGTGAGATTGATAAGGTGATTAAGAAATTACTTCCAGAATATGCAACATGATTATGTGTTAGGTATATGTTGTAATTTGTCCTTTATTTGGTGAAGATTCTTTTTTCTTTGTTGCGGTGATTTTTGGTTCAAACTCTTTTGGTAGTTTTGCTATGAGCTCATCTGATCATACTCCTACATATACGACTCCCTCAGAACGGCTCTTTCAAAATACGAAGTATATCTCTTGGCCGTTCACAGACAATCCTAAACTCTCTGTATATGCGTTCAGTCACAGGGTCAGATATGTGCCCATTCTCATACAATGGTACAAAAAACCCTGCATCATTAGATGCAATCATGCAATCACATGATGGATCATTTAGATAGGTATAATGCGAGGCTGCCTCTGCTAGTATCTCTTCATCTGCCACATTATTTTTAGAATTGAATCGTTCTAGTTGTGCAGTATTGCGTTTATCCACACGCAACTCCAACATAATATCTTGCACTCGTTGCAAAGTCTTATCATACCCACCACAATCAGCAGGCATGATCCACTTCTTTGATGCAAGTTTTTTCATTTTTTCAGTAAATGGTTCTAGAAACTCTGAGTCATTGACACGATACATATCT